>VFZQ01000188.1 GCA_016871135.1 Acidobacteriota bacterium
CATCTTCGACACCAACTTCAAAGCGTTAGGGGAATGATGGGGCAAGCGGTCCCGGCCGCCTTCGACACCACCCACTTCTCGTTTAGTAGAATAACGAGAATACCCTTCTTGCCCATGTTGCCGCTGGCGGGTTTGCACGCGGCTTCGGGAGTCCCGTGAAACCAACCAACATTAAAGATCCGAACTACTTTCATAAAGTCGTCGATTGCCAGTGGGCCTGTCCCGCGCACACGAACGTTCCGGAATACATCCGGTTGATCGCGCAAGGCCGCTTCTCTGACGCCTACATGGTCAACCGCGTTTCGAACGTGTTCCCAGGCATTCTGGGCCGCGTTTGCGATCGCCCGTGTGAACCGGCCTGCCGGCGCGGACGCGTCGAAGAGAAGCCCGTCGCAATCTGCCGCTTGAAGCGCGTCGCGGCCGATAACCGCGAAGACATTACGGACCGCTTGCCGAAGGCGCCAGCGACGAAGAACGGCAAACGCGTTGCGTGTATCGGCGCTGGTCCTGCCTCGCTCACGGTCGCCAACGACTTAATGCCGCTCGGCTACTCGGTCACGGTCTTCGAGAAGTACGACAAGCCCGGCGGCTTGATGCGGACCAACATCCCGTCGTTCCGCCTGCCGGAGCAAACGCTCGACGAAGAAATGGGTTACGTCCTCGACATGGGCGTTGATATCCGTTACAACTCGCCCGTCGAGAGCATGAAGGGCCTGCTCGATCAGGGCTTCGACGCAGTCTTCGTCGGCACCGGCGCGCCACGCGGCAAGGATCTCGATATCCCCGGTCGTCAGGAAGCCGCGGCCAATATTCACATCGGTATCGACTGGCTGGAATCGATCGCCTTCGGCCACATCGACAAGATCGGCGAGAAGGTATTAATCATCGGCGTCGGCAACACAGCCATGGATTGCTGCCGCTCGTCCCGCCGCTTGGGCGGCAAGGACATCAAGGTCATGGCGCGCCGTCCGCGTCAGTTCTTCAAAGCGTCGCCGTGGGAGTTGGAAGACGCCGAAGAAGAGCAAGTCGAGATCATCATCAATCACGCGCCGAAACGCTTCGTGTTGGAGAACGGAAAACTCGTCGGCATGGAGTTCGAGCGCCTCGAATGGGACGCCGCGGCGAAGAAGTCCACCTTGATCGATACGGTGATCCTTCCGTGCGACGACGTGATTCTCGCTATCGGCCAGGACAACGCGTTCCCCTGGATTGAACGCGATCTCGGCATCGAGTTCGACAAGTGGGATATGCCGAAGGTCGACGAGAAGACCTACGAATGCTCGCGGCCGGGCATCTTCTTCGGCGGCGATGCGGCCTGGGGCCCGAAGAACATCATCTGGGCCGTCGCGCACGGACATGGCGCGGCGATCTCGATTCACAACCACTGTCAGGGCGTTCCGGTCACCGAACGGCCCGAAGATGGCATGAATTTGCTGACCACCAAAATGGGCATCAGCGAGTGGGCGTATTCAAACGACTACAGTTCGTCCAAACGCGAGAAGATGAAACACGTCGATCTCGTCGAACGGTTCAAGGACCTGAAGACCGAAGTCGAAATCGGCTTCACCGCCGAGCAGACAGCGCGCGAAGTGCAGCGCTGTTTGAACTGCGACGTGCAGACCGTGTTCACCGCGAAGCGCTGTATTGAGTGCGATGCGTGTATCGACATCTGCCCCGTGCAATGTCTGACCATCACGCGCGACGGCGAAGAGGAGGATGTTCGCAAACGCCTTTCGGCGCCGTCCATCAACCTCACGCAGGACCTCTACGCCTCCGACCCGCTGCCGCAAACATCTCGTCTGATGTTCAAGGACGAAGACGTTTGCGTCCACTGCGGCCTTTGCGCCGAGCGCTGTCCCACCGCCGCGTGGGACATGCAGAAATTCGACCTTTTGATTCAACTTGCAGGAAGTGAAGCTTGCACCAAACAATTCGCGTAAACGACTTCGCCGTTAAGCTGGCGAACGTGAACGGAACAGGATCGGCGTCCGCGAACGGACTGCTCATGACGGCCATTTTCCGCATGGGCATTCCCGTGTGCGGCAAGAACCTGTTCCCATCCAACATTCAAGGACTGCCGACCTGGTATGAGATTCGCGTCAGCGGCGACGGGTATCAAGCCCGCGCGCTCGACTACGACCTGATGGTCGCGATGAACAGCCAAACCTACGCGCGCGACATCAAGGAAGTCCGCGCCGGCGGCTATGTTCTTTACGATTCCTCGTGGCCACTCGACAAGAGCTTGTCGCGCAACGACGTCACGTTTCTCGGCGTGCCGCTCGCGCAGATGTGCAACGATGCCTTCGGCAATCCGCGCGAACGCATCTTGATGAAGAACATCGCTTACGCGGGAACGCTGTGCGCGCTGTTGAACATCGACATGGCCGTCGTCGAAGCGCTCTTGCTCGAGAAGTACGGCATGAAGCAGGCGATGGTGGACTCCAATCGCAAGGCGTTGATGCTGGGTTACGAATACGCCAAGGAACACCTGCCCTGTCCGCTGCCATTCCGGCTGGCGACGATCGACGCCAACGGCGACAAGGTCCTGATCGACGGCAACACCGCGACTGCTCTCGGATGTCTCTACGCCGGCGCGACTGTGGCCGCGTGGTATCCGATCACGCCCGCTACATCGGTGATGGACGCCTTCACCAAGTTCTCCGCGAAGTATCGCAAGGACAAAGAGACCGGCCGCAGCAACGTCTGCATCTTGCAGGCCGAGGACGAACTCGCCGCGATCGGCATGGTGATCGGCGCGTCGTGGGCTGGCGCGCGGTCGTTCACCTCGACCGCGGGTCCGGGCATCTCGCTGATGAACGAGTTGCTGGGCTTGGCTTACTACGCCGAGATCCCCGCCGTCGTAATCGACGTGCAGCGCGTTGGTCCTTCGACCGGCATGCCGACGCGAACGCAGCAAGGCGACGTGCTCGAATGCGCTTATGCCTCGCACGGCGACACGAAACACATCCTACTGTTCCCATCGAATCCGAACGAGTGTTTCCATTTCGCGGCCAAGTCGTTCGATCTTGCCGAGAAGTTCCAGACGCCCGTGATGATGCTGTCCGATCTCGACATCGGCATGAACGATTGGGTTACACCGCGGTTGAAGTGGGACGATTCGTATGTCCCGGATCGCGGCCGCGTGGTCTCGAAGGAAGAACTCGAATCGATGGCGAAGTACTTCCGCTACTCGCCGCAGGACGAAAACAACGTTCCGGCGCGCTCGCTGCCGGGCGTGCACCCGAAGGGCGCGTTCTTTACGCGCGGTTCGGGCCACAACAAACTCGGCGTCTACACCGAAATTCCGGACGAGTATCAGGAAGTGGTCGACCGGTTGCTGCAGAAGCACAAGTCGGCGGCGAAGTTTGTGCCGGAGCCGATCATCGAACGGCGCGAAGGTGCGAAGTTCGGCATCGTCTCGATCGGCGGTTGCGACAACGCGGTACGCGAAGGCCTTGATCGATTGGCCGATCGCGGCATCGCCGCCGACTACATGAGAGTGCGCGGCTTCCCGTTCGACGAGCCCGTCGAGCGATTCCTGCTTGAGCACGATTTCTGCTTCATCATCGAACAGAATCGCGATGCGCAGTTCAAAGCGTTGCTCACTCTAGAAACGCCTGTGCCGAAAGAGAAGATGGTGTCGCTACTGTTCTACGGCGGTTTCCCGTTGTCGGCCAAGAACGTTGTCGACGGAGTCGTAAGCCATTTGGAAGGGAGCAAGTAGATGCCTTCAATCGTAAAACCATCCGCCGCGCATCCGAGTCTCGTGCGCAACAAGCTGGGGCTGACCATCCGCGACTACGAAGGATCGATGTCGACGCTGTGCGCCGGCTGCGGCCACGATTCGATCACCGCCGCGATCATTCGCGCGTTTCATGAAAGCTCCACGCCGCCCGAGATGATCGCCAAGATGAGCGGCATCGGCTGCTCGTCGAAGACGCCGACCTATTTCGTCAACGGCGCGCACGGGTTCAACTCGGCGCACGGCCGTATGCCGGCCATCGCGACCGGAGCGATCGCGGCTAACCGCTCGCTGACTTTCATCGGCGTTTCTGGCGACGGAGACTCTCTGTCGATCGGTCTCGGCCACCTGGCGCACGCCATCCGGCGAAATCCGAAGATGCTATACGTGATCGAGAACAATGGCGTCTACGGATTGACCAAAGGCCAGTTCTCGGCGTCGGCCGATATCGGTTCCAAGCCGAAGAAGGGCGATCCGAACCGCATGCAGCCGATCGATCCGATGCTGCTGGCGCTTACGCTCGGCGCGACCTTCGTCGCCCGCAGTTTCTCCGGCGACAAAGAGCAGCTGGTGCCGATCCTCAAGGCCGGACTCGCACATAAGGGCCTTGCCATCGTCGATGTCATCTCGCCGTGCGTGACCTTCAACGATCACGAAGGCTCGACCAAATCCTACGTCAGTTCGCGCAAAAACATCACCCGCGTAACTGAAATGGACTTCGTCCCGCCGGAGCAGGAAATTCTCGCGCAGATCTCGCCGCAAGGCAAGACCGCGGTGACGATGCACGACGGTTCGGTCGTCTACTTTACGTCGCTGCCCGAAGGCTACGATCCGAGCAACCGCCTAGCCGCTTATAGCTATTTGTCCGAGCAGCAAGGCAAGGGTGAAATTCCGACCGGCTTGTTCTATGTCTCGACCGATCAACCGGAATTGCACGAACTCAATGCGACGCCGGATGAAGCGCTGGTCAATGTTCCGTATTCGAAGTTGACCCCCGGCGCCGCGGCGCTCGACAAGCTAATGGAAGGCTATCGATGAGATTTCTGCTGCTCGCGAGCGTGCTCGCGGCGCAGCAGCTTCCGGTACGCGAAGGGTTTATCGATGTACCCGGCGGGAAGGTTTGGTATCGCGTTACGGGATCGGGTTCGGCCACGCCGCTGTTGCTTTTGCACGGCGGGCCGGGCGGGCGGAGTTGTTCGTTTTCGCTGCTTCGTGACCTGGCGAAAGACCGGCCGCTGATCGTCTACGATCAACTCGGCTCGGGGCATTCGAAAGGGCCCACCGATTCCTCGCTTTGGCGAGTCGAACGGTTCGTCGAGGAACTGCACGCCGTTCGCAAAGCGCTCGGATTGGAGCGAGTCCATATCCTCGGACACTCATGGGGTGGAACGCTGGCGACCGAGTATCTGTTGACGAAGACGCAAGCGGGAGTCGCGTCGGTGATCCTGGCCAGTCCGCTCATCAGCACGCCGCGATGGGTTGCGGACGCACGCGCGTTGCGCGCGACGTTGCCGCCGCCGGTCGAGGAGCAGTTGAAGCAATGCGAGACCGTTGAGACGGCCGACGATCCGAAGTGCAAAGCCGCGACGCGCGCCTTCGATGAGCGGTTTGTCATCGGCGCGAAGTCGCGGCCGAAGATCCCCGACTGCGAGGGCACGTCATCGAACAGCGATATCTATCGCAGCATGTGGGGCGCGGCGGAGTTCACCGCGACGGGCACGCTGCGCGACTACGACCGATCCTCGCGCTTGCACGAGTTGCGATTGCCGGTGCTGTTCCTCGCGGGCCGCAACGACGAAGCGCGCCCGTCGACGCTGGCCGAGTATCAGAGGGTGATTCCCGGATCGAAGCTCGTGGTTTTGGAGAAGAGCGCGCACGTCGGCTTTGTCACCGAGACGAAGCGTTACGTCAAGGAAGTCCGCGAATTCCTTCGCGCTGTCGACCGGCGCTGAGCGCTTCATAAACGTGAGCGGCGGCGGCGACGTCTTCCAGGCCAAGCCCGATAGACTTGAACAGTGTGATCGCGCTGGCGTTGGAGCGGACGGGGCGATCCTTCATTTCGACCACGCGAGACCAATCGATGCTGGCTAGAAGCAAATCGCCGGCTTCGGTGCGCGCTTGTTCGATGGAGTCGACCGCGACGACATCGGCGCGATGGACGAGCGCCGCCGGGACTTCGGCGCGATTGGCGATGTTTGATCCGGCGGCATTGATGTGGGTTCCGGGCGCGATCGCGCTGTCGTCGAAGAGCGGGTCCTTTGCGCTGGTCATTGTGATTACGATGCCGGCTTGCGCGACGGCTTCGTTGGCGGATTCGCAGACGACGGCGTTGTGCGTGTTTGCGAAGGCTTCGGCGTTGGCGCGGGTGCGGCTCCACACGAATACGCGATCAACCGTTCGGACCGCGCGCACCGCCTCCAATTGGCTGGCCGCTTGAAAGCCGCTGCCCAACACCGCGACCGTCGAGGCGTCCTCGCGCGCGAGCCATTTCGTCGCTACGCCCGATGCCGCTCCGGTGCGGATTTGGCCGAGCCAGTTGGCGTCGAACAGCGCCAGAGGCCGGCCTGTTTGCGCGTCGTAGAGCAGGAAGTGGAACCACGCGCCGTGTTTCGCGTGTGTCGAATAGACCTTTGTTCCGAAGTACTTTTCGTTTGCTCCGGCAAGTGAGTGGAGCACCGCGCCAGACGGCATCCGCATGCGACGGCGCGGCTGATTTTGCGCGCGGCCCTCACCCCAATCGATGAACGCCTGCTCCAAAAGCACAACCGCCTTCTCCATGGGGAGAAGGCGGCGTACGGTTGCTTCGTCGATGTGCAGCACGAGTGTTAGGCGTGCGACGGATCCATGCGGTCAGGATCCATGCCGAGATCGCGGATCGCCTGCGCGGCGCGAGCGGCGTCGAACTTGCCGTCCTTTGCAAGCCGCGAGAGCGCGGCGGCCGCGATGGCGGCTCCGTCGACTTCGAAGTGCTTACGCAGATGGGGACGGTTGTCCGAACGGCCGAAGCCATCGGTGCCGAGCGAAACCATGCGGCCGGGCAGCCACGGGGCAATCTGATCGGGAACGATCTTCATGTAGTCGCTGGCGGCGATGATCGGTTGCGTTGTGCCCGCGAGGACCTGTTCGAGATAGGTCTGCTTGGGCGCTTCGGTGGGGTGGAGGCGATTCCAGCGTTCGGTCTCGAGACAGTCGCGGCGCAGTTCGTTGTAGCTGGTGGCGCTGTAGACATCGGCGGCGATGCCGTAGTTGTCGCGGAGGATCACTTGCGCTTTCACCGCTTCGTTGAAGATCGCGCCGCTGCCGAACAGCAGCACCTGCGCTTCGCCGTTCGAGGCCGAGTTGAACTTGTAGAGACCGCGCAACACGCCTTCGGCGACATCGCCGGGAATCGGAGCCTGTGCGTAGTCGTCGTTGCAGATGGCGATGTAGTAGAAGCGATCCTCGTTCAGCTCGTACATCCGCTTGATGCCGTCTTGGACGATGATGGCGATTTCGTAGGCGAACGCCGGATCGAAGGAGTGGCAGGTCGGGATGGTGCTCGACAGCACGAGGCTGTGGCCGTCCTGGTGCTGCAAGCCTTCGCCGGAAAGCGTCGTGCGGCCCGCCGTCGCGCCCATCAGGAAGCCCTTGCCGCGCGAGTCGGCGAAGGCCCATGCCATATCCCCGATGCGCTGGAAGCCGAACATCGAGTAATAGGTGTAGAAGGGAATCATCGGCACGCCGTAGTTGGCGTAGGCGGTGCCGGCGGCGGTGAACGATCCCATCGAGCCCGCTTCGGTGATGCCTTCTTCGAGGATCTGACCGTCCTTGGCTTCGTGGTAGTAGAGGAACATGTCCGCGTCGACCGGCTTGTAGAGCTGGCCTTGGCTGGCGTAGATGCCAACCTGGCGGAACAACGAATCCATACCGAAGGTACGCGCTTCGTCGGGGATGATCGGCACAATGTACTTGCCGAGTTCGGGATCTTTGAGCAGCGTCGTCAGGATACGGACGAAAGCCATCGTCGTGGAAAGCTCGCGCGTGCCGGAGCCTTCGAGCGCGTCCTTGAACTTTTCGATCGACGGCGCTTTGAGCGCGATCGCGGCAGGCGTGCGCGTGGGCACGTAGCCGCCGAGCGCCGCGCGGCGTTCGTGCATGTACTTGATCTCGGGCGCATCGTTACCGGGCGTGAAGAACGCGCACTTCATCGCCTGCTCGTCGGTTACCGGAATGCTGAAACGGTTGCGGACGTAGATGAGCTGGTTTTCGTCGAGCTTCTTCTGCTGGTGCGTGAAGTTGCGCGCTTCGCCGGCGTCTCCCATGCCGTACCCTTTGATGGTCTTGGCCAGAATGACGGTAGGACGGCCGTTGGTCTGCAGCGCGCGATTGTAGGCGTTGTAGATCTTCTTGGGATCGTGACCGCCACGGCGCAGCTTGGCCAAATCGTCGTCGGACATGTCCTTGACGAGTTCGAGCAGTTCGGGATACTTGCCAAAGAACTCCTGGCGGATGTAGGCGCCGCCCTTGGCTTTGAAGTTCTGGAACTCGCCGTCGACGCACTCTTCCATGCGCCGCACGAGCAGGCCGGATTTGTCCTTGGCGAGCAGGTGATCCCACTCTTCGCCCCACAGCAGTTTGATGACGTTCCAGCCGGCGCCGCGGAACACGCCTTCGAGTTCCTTGACCACGCTGCCATTACCGCGAACGGGTCCATCGAGGCGCTGCAGGTTGCAATTGATGATCCAGATCAGGTTGTCGAGTTTCTCGCTGGTAGCGATCCGGATGGCGCCGTAGGATTCGGGCTCGTCCATTTCGCCGTCGCCGAGATAGGCCCAGACCTTGCGGTCGGTGGCCGGCATCAGGCCGCGGTTTTCCATGTAGCGCATGAAGCGCGCCTGGTAGATG
>VFZQ01000189.1 GCA_016871135.1 Acidobacteriota bacterium
TATCGGCGGGGGAACTTCGGTCTAAACGGTTGCTCGCGGGGTTTTGCGACCATAGCATGGCGCAAAACAGCGTCAAGTAGACCGAAAGGCCGATCAGTCGCATCCGCCGATTATACGACGATCTTCCAAGGCGCCCGCTCCTCCCGCCGCATCCACTTACGCAACTCCGGTTGCGCGATCCGATCGTTCTTTTCGTCCCAATCGACGCGCTGTTTGCTCAGGATCGAAATGTTCGCAAGCAGGCAAGTCACCGTCGATTTGTAGCAGATCTCGATATCGGAATTCGGCCGCTGGCGGTTGCGGATGCACTCCAGGAAATTCGCCCAGTGCGCGTTGTTCGAGTTGTTCGACGACTTCACTTCCTCGACCTCTACCGGAGTGTTCGGCGAGCCGCCTTCGGGGTGAATGCGGTACAGGCTTCGATCGACGAATAGCGTCCCTCTTGTTCCGTGGAACATCGTCCCATAGCCCTGCTTGAACATCGAGTTCGCGTTGAACATGCGATTTTCGTAGTGGCCGAGGAATTTCGGAAAATGATAGATCGCCGAAAGCGTGTCGGGCGTTTCGCGATTGTCCTGAATCAGAAATTTCTCGCCAAACGCCGAACAGGCTGTAGGCATGGGCTCACCCGTGCCCATGCGCGCAATATCGAGCACGTGGACGCCCCAGTCCGTCATCATGCCGCCGGCGTAGTCCCAGAACCAGCGGAAATGCGAGAACGCTTTCGGATCGACGCCGAAACGGTTGGCGTTGAATGGGCGTTTGGGCGCGGGTCCCAGCCACATGTCCCAATCGAGGTCCGACGGCGGGGCGCCGTCTGGCGGATTGCCGATGCCTTCGGGTTTTGCGTTGCCGTAGTTCCAGGTCTTCACCGCGGTTACCTCACCGATGCGGCCTTGGCGAACGAGTTCGCACGCATCGATGAAGTGTTTGGCCGACCGCTGCATCGTGCCTGCCTGCACAACGCGGTTATACTTCCGTGCGGCGCGCACCATCTTTTGGCCTTCTTCGATCGTCACACTGATCGGCTTTTCGACGTAGACGTCCTTGCCGGCTTTGCACGCTTCGACGGTCATGTACGGATGCCAGTGATCGGGCGTGGAGATGCAAACGGCGTCAATCGTTTTGTCGGCAAGCACCTCGCGGAAATCCTTGACCGCGCGCGCGGCGCCGCCAGCCTGCTTGGCACTGCGTTCGACAGCCTTGTCGAGATTGGGCTTGTAGATGTCGCAGACGGCGACGGCTTTTAACTTATCCTGATTCAGCGCCGCGCCGAGATTCCCCATCCCCATGCGGCCCATGCCGATGAATCCGACTTGCAGATTTTCATTAGCGCCGAAGACGTTGCCCGTGAAGAGGTTCGTCGTGTAGAGCGCGGCGGCGGATTTAGAGAGTGTGCGTCGATCAAGTGTGTTGGACATGACTGAGAGTGAATTTTATCATCCCCACTCGAAGCCCGCGATGGCGAAGGTCTCGGGCGGCGTGGCCGTCACGCGGCCGCGAACCATGCGCAAGAGTCTTCGCGCGGGCTGAAAGCCGAGTCGCACCGCAATGTCGCAGGCGGCGTGCGCGGGAAAAAGATCCCAAAAGAAAGGCCGATCAGGATACTGGGCGATCAGCCCGCGCACGGCGGATTCAGCGCTCTCCGGCGAATTCGCGTAGCATGGCCCGATGTATCGGGCATTGGCGCCATCGCGGCATGCGGCCCACGCTTCGCTCGATTGCACGACCGCCTCGATGGGAATCGCCGCGTGACGGAGCGCGCCTGCATACAAGCCACTGAGGGGCGCTGCCGCACAAGGCCCAGGCTCGCGCCGCCAACGTTCGATGGGCGCTTCGTCGACGAAGCCGAGCTTGCGATACAGCGGTTCACCCAACGCCGTAGCGTCGAGTTTGATGGTGGCAACGCCACGCGTTTCGAGAAAGCCGATCGACTCCTGCAGGAGTTGCGACGCGTAGCCGCGGCCGCGATGTTCAGGCAGCGTCAAGACCATGCCGATCCAGCCGATCCCCGCGGGATTGATGATGGCGGTCGCTGTCGACACGACGCAGCCATCAACTTCAATGCCGATGCAGCCGCGCGGTTCGGAGGCGAGCAACGCGCGCCAGTCGGCCTCGAGTTGATTCCAACCCGCTGAGCGGCACAGCGCGAGGCACGCGGGGAAGTCGCTAGTTGTCAGTGTCCGGGACTCGGGCATTTATTTTCTATTCTTGCCATACTCGTTCATGACCGATGAATCGCCGTGAATGGCTTGCTATGTGCGCCGCCTCGTGCGCGGGCCAAGAGTACCCTGGTGTCGCCTATCGCCAGTACTCGAAGTGTCTGCCGTTGTACCTTCGCGAATTGGCGCTGTCAGCCTACAAGCGCCGCAACGACGAACTCGCCAAAATCACTACGCCGGAACTAGTCGATGCGCGTAGGAAATGGGCCCGCCAGACCTTCTGGTCGCTGATCGGCGGCGCGCCGGAACGAACTCCCTTGAACGCACGCGTTGCCGGCAAGTTGGACCGGGCAGGGTATCGCGTCGACAAGGTCGTTTTCGAATCGCGCCCAGGCCTCCACGTCACCGGGAACCTGTATGTACCTCTTCGCGGGCGCGGGCCGTTTCCGGCGGTATTGTTGCAAATGGGGCATGCGCCGAACGGCAAGGCCTACGGTTCGTATCAGAGGTTGTGTCAGGGGCTGGTAAAGCTCGGATTCGTCGCGTTCGGTTTCGATCCGATGGGACAAGGCGAGCGCATCTACTATCCCGACGCCAGTGGCCGGCGCACACGACTAGGTTCCGTTGATGATGAACATTCGATGGCCGGGCGGCAGATGTTGCTCACCGGAGATTCTGCGACGCGCATGCACACTTGGGATGCGGTGCGTGCCGTAGACTATCTCAGTTCGCTACCTTTCGTCGATCGCACGCGTCTCGGCACAACGGGCCAAAGCGGCGGGGGAACGGCAAGCATGTTCCTGCTTGCCGTCGACGACCGGATCGACGCGGCCGCTATCAGCAGCGGGAACACGGAAAATTTTGCGTGCGGCGCGTTCAGCGCGCCGGGATCGACCGACGACGCCGAACAGAATTTCCCGGGCGCCGGGCCGCTCGGATTCGATCGTTGGGATACGCTGTATCCGTTCGCGCCGAAGCCGCTTCTGATTTGCGTCAGCGACAAGGATTTCTTCGGCACGTATTCGCCGCAGTACATCGCTAACGGTTGGGAAGAGTTTCAGAAGCTGAAACGCGTGTATGGCGTGCTCGACAAAGTCGATCAAGTCGCGTGGGGATCCACGCCGCTTCCTCATTCCTTGGCCTACGACACGCGATTGCAGATCTATTCGTTCTTCCAGCGTTGGTTCCACAACGACGCGAAGGGCGTGGGCGAAGAGCCGTCGACACAGCCGGAGCCCGATGAACAACTTTGGTGCACCGAGTCGGGCAGCGCGGTGAAGTCGCTGCAATCGACGACGCCTTATGCATTGAACAAGAAGCGCTTGGGACGGGTGACGCCGCAGCCGTTGGAACGGTTGCTTCGGCTGGACCGCGCGCCCGCCGCGACGTATTCGTCTCTTCGCAAGACAGTGAGCCGAGGCGTTGAGATCGAAGCGCTTGAGATTCCGTCGGTGTTTCAAGTTTTCGTTCCCGCGTGGCTGTTCTTGCCGAGGCCTGCCCGGGCCGGAAGACCCTTGATTGTTGTGGTCGATCCGTCGGGGCGCAACACGGACTGGCATGAGGGCGAACTGTATCAGGAACTCGCGCTGCGCGGCTTCGCCGTCTGCGTGGCCGATGTTCGCGGAACAGGCGATTTGGTGGCGGAGTTTGCGCCGGGAAATCCGCGCTACACAAGACCGCATAATGACGAAGAAGCGTTTGCGTGGGCGGGCTTAATGTTGGGCAAGCCGATGTTGGGGCAGCGAACGACTGATGTTTTGGCGGTGGTACGCGCGATGAAAGCGCATCCAGCGACCGCGTCGCGGCCTCTGGTTCTGGCGGCACAGGGCAAGATGGGCGCGGTGGCGCAGTGCGCCGCTTCACTATCGACGGGCGTGCAGCGATTGTTCGTTTCTGGCGGGCTGTCCACGTTTCGAAGTATCGTCGAAACCGAGAATTATGGACACTCCTTCGCAAACTTCGTTCCCCGCATTTTGGAGCACACCGATCTGCCGGAGATCACTGCCGGAGCGAGTGCCAGAAAGGTCATACTCGCCGGCATGCTCGATGGCGCGGGCCGGCGCGTGCCAGTAGACGAGGTGAAGAAACTGTATGAGAAGACACGCGGTATCGAAGTATTGGAGCAGGCGGCGTGGAATCTCGACGCACTGACGCGCGCGGCTACGGTTGCTTAAACGCCCAGGCGATGTAGGTGAGTGCGTTGGTCTCGTCACAGGGCGGCAGTTCGATCTCGATCCGCGCCGTTTCGATTTCCGCTTGCGTTGCGCCTGCGTAGTTGAGACGGCAGTGATTCACGATACCGCCGTCGACGAATAACGACGGACCATGCATCCGGCAGGCCAGTGGACGGTGTTCGTAAAGGAGGCACGATCCGCTTTCGAGATCGAGCACGGGGCAGGGCAGCCACTTGTGTTTTTCGTCGAAGGTGTCTTGTCGTCCGTTGACGATGCCGGTGGTCCAGTCGCCGGGGAAGTCTTCGCGCATTCGCGCGCGTGCTTCTTCGGCGCGAGCTTCGATGGCTGGGTCGGGATCGGCGCGACGAAGTCGATCCAGGTCGCGCTGCGTGACGACGAACGGGCCGATGCAGCAGTGCGAACACCCGGGCTTGCAGTTGATCCAGCGCTTGTCGACGCGCGCGACCGCGCTATCGACGATTTGAACAAGCGCGCTGTCGTCGATCATTCGCGTTCGAGGATCGCCTCGGTAAACGCGCGTAAGTCGTAGCCCGCGAACTGGATATCGGCCGTTAGCACGGCAACCTCGTCGGGGTCGATCGCGCGCAATGTTGCGGTCAACACGGCCTGTGAGCGCGGCGCGACATCGGCCAGCGACTGCGATTTTTCCAGCCGCCACCACCTTGGCACGTTCCACTTCACGCGAAGAGTCTGGCGTTCGCCGGTGTGGTTTTCCAGACGAAGTTCGATCGCGGCCGTTTGCGACTTGGCGGCCTTGACACTGTAGGGGTAAAAACGCGCCCAACCTTCGTCGACCGCGTAGTTGGCGTCGGGGAGGATCGTGAGGTCCGCGAGAACACGCTCTCGGATGGTGAGTTCGGAACGCATGCGATCAATGCGCGCCTCGTCGAATTTGAACATCGGCAGCACGTGTTGGTTGATGAGCCAGTAGTTGCCTCCGAGTTGTTCGATCACATCGAGGCAGTATCGATAGCCTTGGTTGGCATGGACGAGATTTCGGTTTTGCAGGCAGTAGTCATCGGTACCGGAAGGTGTGAAACTATCGCCGACGAAGAGAATCTTTGAACCATCTTCGCGGTCGAGCGCAAGGCCGCCGTGGTAAAGCGTTTGGCCCGGAAAGAAGAGGCTCGTAAGTTTGAATTCGCGCCATTGCCAGGATTGTTCTTTGCGCATCGATTCGCCTGAGATCGGATTCGTCGTCAGACACGGCATCCGGTAGTTGGCTGGTCGCTCGACGATGTCTTTGATCGAATCGTTGAAATAGACTTTGGCATCGTGGCGCTTGGCGACCTTCGCGACGTGATCGGTGTGATCGTCGTGATAGTGTGTGACCCAAATGCCTTCGAGATTGCGGAATCGTCCTTGGGCTTTCAGCTCGTCGAGCTTTTCGATAATTTGCGGATAACCCGCGTCCATCAAGAACGCCGCGCCCGTTGTCGACACGACGAGCCGCGAGTTGCCGATCGGAATGATCCACTCGGGCAAATCGCGCTGCGCTGACATCTCCATCGGACTTTCGGGCAGCTTGGTCATCGCGAGTTTTCCGCGTGTCTGCCACGACTCTTCTCCCCAATACCAACGCAACGCGTCGGTGGCGAAATGGCTCTGCAGCAGTTTCTGCAGTCGCGCGATAAGAGTGTCGATGTCCTTGGCGGGATCGGTGACAAACGGCCCGCGCGACGGTATCAGCACGTCCGGTCTTGCCGCCTTGATCTTGCGCAGGCTTTCAATCAGCTGACCCGCGCGCGCCGCGAATCCGTGATAGCCGCGGGTCTTGGTTTCGGGGATCGCATCTTGCAAGCTGTAGATGTCGAGCAGCTTGCCGTCTTTGTAAATCAGGTCTCCCGTGAATGCGTGGCGTTTGCCTTGGCGTGTGAAGAGATACGAAACGCTGGTGGCGGTCGGGCCGGGAGTATCGATGACCTCGACGCCTGAAAAAACGTCGCCGCCTTTGACGGTGCGCTTGATCGGTTGCGGCGCGATCGGCACGCGCGTCGAAATTTGCGCGTAGTCGTGAAAACGAGTTTGCCGGAACAGTGACCAGAACTTCGCAGCATCGGTGATACGCTTGGCGTCGGCTTCCGCCACGATGACGGGACCAGATGGCAACAGATCGCGGCGCACGCTGGTGATAAGCGCGGCGCTGTCGATCGAGACAGTGTTGATCGGCCCCGGCGTGACGACGATCTGCGCAACAAGTAACGGAAGAAGCATCACGCCGATTTTACAGCGGCGGACGAGGCAATTTGGCGGGTGCCCACACGGGCACTCCCTTCACCTTCACCGCGCGACGATACAGCTTGCCTCCGGCGACGGCGTAGAGCCAGTCCTGGTTGCCCTGCGTGGCGAAGGCGATGTCGGTGACGCGATCGCGCGTGGGCGAATTCAGAATCGCCGCGACGCGCCCATTGGCTTCGCACATTTGAATGCCTTGCGCCGTTGCGAAGTAGACCTGGCCGATGGAGTCAATTGTTGCGGCGACGGCTTCGCTGCGCCAGCCGGCCTCGGGCATTTCGAGACGATAGAACGGTTCGCCATTGATGAGCGCGCCGTTGTCGCCGATCTGAAACGACCAACTGAACCGGCTCTGCGCGTCTGTGACGACAAGCATCGCTTGATCGGGCGAAAGAGCGAGTCCGGTGGGCACGGCGATCTCAGACGTTTTCCAAGCGACAGTCCGTTCGCCGGAGGCGTCGATGCGCGTGATCGAATTGCCGCTTGTAAAATAGACGTCTCCTTTCTCGGTTACGGCGATGCCTTTCGCGTTGGCGTTCTCCGCCAAAATCTTTCCATTGAGCGTGGTGATATGCTTGCCCCCGGCGATGCCGGCGCGGACAAGCGTAGTTCCGGCGATTTTCGTTTCCGGACCGCCGATCTTGGCAACGCCCGTGCCCGTGGCTGCGTAGATGCCGCCGTCGTTCGCCTGGGTTACGCTGCGCGCGTCGTCGAGAACTTTCTCCCACGGAGCTGAAGCCGAGACAATAGACGAAACCTTGCCGCGCGAATCCCAACCCGGTTGCGTCAACGCTTCCGGCTCCTTTGCCGTGATGGGTGCGGGATAGCCACGCCAGAGCCAGCGCAAAGCCTCGGGCAGAATCGCGCCGCCGTGTTTCATGTTGTGCCCTTCGTCGCCAAGCACGAGCTTCGCGTCATAGCCCGCGAACAGAAACGCTTCGAGCATTACCTGATTGTTGATGGGCCAACTGCCGCCGTAAAAAGTGCCCCACGGTTGGTTGGGCGCGATGTGATCGTTCTTGCCGGCTTGCAGGAAAATGCGAATCGGCCTCGGTTCGGTTTTGCGAATGAGCGCGGGCAGGCCGTCGGCGCCTTTCATCGCCACAAACGTGCCGATAAAGCTGAGCACGCGGCGGAATTGATCGGGACGGTTCCATGCCGCGGCGAATGCGCCGACGGCGCCGGTGGAGACGCCATAGAGACCACGATCGTTGGGGTCTTTCGACAGATTGTAGGACTTCGCCACTTCAGCGATGAGTTCGTCGACAAGAAAGTTGGCGAAGCGGTCGCTGAGCGAGTCGTATTCAAAGACGCGCTCAAAGCGGCTTTGCGTATCGCCTCGCGCGGGCAGAACGCCGGGGTCGATGAAGATGCCGATCATCGGCGGCAATTCGCCTTTGGCGATGAGGTTGTCGAACACGATCGGCGCGCGTACCCCGCCGCCGAGCGCGCCGCTGCCATCGAGGAAAATCATGAACGGCGTCGACTTGGTGGCGTCATACTGTTTCGGAACGTAGAGCGAATAGTTGTGCGGTGTGCCGGGGAAATACTTACCGGGAGCAAGCGTGTGTTTCGTCAACGCGCCTTTCGGCGCCGCGAGTTGAAGTTGCGAGTCCGGCCCGAGTTCGTAGGACTGCTGTGCGGCCGCGCCGAGCGCAGCCGTCGTGAGAAGAAGGATTTTGTTCATTCCGTTAGAGCGTGAGTTTTCCGTCGAAGACCATCTCGGCGAGCTTGAATTTCTTCTTGAATTCCATCGGGCCCATCTTGCTGATGAACTCGATCTCTTTCTCTTCAAGCGCAATGGCGTCGGCGCGCGGGAATGCGAAGTACACAACGATCGTCTTTCCGATCGTGCCGACCTCGACCTGCGCGGCCGCCAGCGGCGCTTTGTCGCCGCTGCGCTTGATCATCGTGCCGCGCTTCAACATCGCCGGAAGTTTCTCGCCGCCCATCTGCGCCATCCGCTGAGGCAGACCCTCCAAGACCACAAGGTAGATCTGATCCTGCGCCTTGAGAATTTCC
>VFZQ01000190.1 GCA_016871135.1 Acidobacteriota bacterium
GACCTTGCCCACTACCTTCGACGCCAGCTGAATCTTGTGCGCCGCGATAATGTAGCCGGTCGCGTTGAGCACGACCGCCCCCGCCTGCGCCTGCGGTTTTGACGCTGTCACGCGATAAGTCGAAACCTCCAGCGGCGCATTGGCCTTCTTATAGAACGTCGCCGCCGCGCCTGCGATCAGAAACAACACGATGCCAATCACGATCCACCGCACGGCCCACTTCGACGGGCCTTCCTTCACCCGTTTCGAGCGGTCGATTTTCAAACTCTTCAGTTCTGCGTCCATATCAAGAATCCCGCAACGCCGTAAGGATCTCTTTGCGAGCCGCCGAGCTGGCCGGCAACAATCCGCCAATCGCCCCCATAAACAACGCGAAGCCCATGCCAAACGCAGCGATCCCCGGAGTGATTCGCAACTCAAACCCAATCTCGGCGAACGTCAGATTGCTGCCAATCCCAGTCGCCACGCCATTTAGCGGCAGCACCAGAATAATGCCTATCAGCCCCCCCAACGCCGCCAGCAGCACCGACTCGACAAAGAAACTCAGCAAAATACTGCTCTTTGAAAACCCAAGTATCCGCAACGTTCCAATCTCCTTGTTCCGCCGCGCGACCGCGGCGTACATCGTATTCATCGCCGCGAAGCAACTGCCCACCGCCATGATCACCGCGACAAAAATCCCAAGAAACTCAAGCGGTGCGCCCGAATCGGTCTGCTGCGCGTAGTAGGCCTTCTCGGTCATGATCTCGACCTGCAATTGGGGATCGGCGTTCAACTCATTGCGCAGAGCATCCAGCGCCACTTCGTCCTGCGCCCGCACCAGCACGCTCGACGCAGCTTCCAGCCGGTTGAAGTCACCCGATATCTGGTCGAAGTCGCCCCAGATCTCGGAATTGCGCGCCATCTGCGGCGAATCAAACACGCCTACGATGTCCCACTTGCCGCGCCCAAACGTGATCTGCTTGCCGACCTGCGCGTCCGGATACCGCTTCGCCACCGCCGAGCCGACCACCAACTCGCGCCGCCCCTGCTGAAACCACCGGCCCTGGGTTATCGTGCAATCTTCGCGTAGCTTCAACCCCGCCGGCGGAAGCCCACGAATATTCAGATTCATCCCGTCCGGCGCATCGACGCTCGGCAGGTTGATAACAAGCACGGTCTCCGGCGACGCCATCGGCTCGCCCTTCTCGTCCTTCGCAATACCCGCGCGTAATTTGATGCGCTCTTTGAAAACCGGAATCGGCACCGAGCTGATCAACTCCGCCGTCGATCCCTTCCGCAACAGCAGCAGGTGATTGGGATGCCCGCTCGCCGTGAACGCTTTCGCCAATCCCGCGCCGACAGCCAGCGCGGCGGCCAACACCGCCACTGTCAACGCAATGCCAAGCGCAGTCATCAGTGTTGTCGTCCGGCGGACCACTAGGTTGCGAATGTTGTATGCAATTGGAATAGCCATGGCGTTAGTCCGTAAACCGCAGCGCGTTCAAGATCGGCATGCGCGAGGCGTTCCATGCCGGTATCATCGCCGCGAACACGCCGATCGCTACCGAGATCAGCAACAGAAACGCCAGAACTGGCGGCTGCATGCCGAGGTCCTGAAACTGGAAGATAAACGGCCCGGCGATCTTGCGGATCCCGATGCACAGCGCGCCCGAGATCGATAACCCGATTACGCCTCCAATCAGCGAAATCATCGCCGACTCGCCCAACACAAGCCCCAATATCGACTCTTTCGTAAAGCCCAGCGTCTTCATCACGCCGATCTCCCGCGTTCGCTCTCGTATGGACATCGCCATCGTATTTGCCGCCACCAGAATGATCGTGAACGTCACCGCCGCGCAAATCGACAACAGGATTAACTTGATGTTTCCGATAAACGCCAGGAAGCTCAGTGCGAACGCCTGCTCGGACTCCGTACGTGTCGCCACTTCCGAATTCGCGAACATCTCGTCAATCGCGTTCGAGATCCGCGCGACGTTGTCCGGGCTATCCACAAGAATCGTGTAGGTGCCCGCGAATGTGCGGTTCGATCCGCGCGCCTTCAACCACTCTTCGATGACCTTATTGTTGAAGTACAACACCTCTTCGTTTTGCTCGGTCTCAAAGATCCCCCGGACTACCAGATCGACAGTGAACGGAAAGATATCGCCTTGGATCGTGATCTTGTCGCCGAGCTTGAACCCCAACCGATTCGCAAGAGAGGCGCTAACAACACAACCGAGACGGTCCTTCCGGTACGCGTCTTTTTGATCCTCGGAAATCTTGTAGGTCGTAAATACTTCGAAGAGGCGGTCGACATCGGCCGCCATGCGCGGAAAGAACAGACTGCGATCCTGGCGCTCATTCTTGTACAAGCCCTGGAACCACTGCGTCGCGACGACAGCTTTCACCCCCGGGACCTGCGAGATCTTGTCGCGATAGTAAATCGGAAGGCCAAAGATGATCGAAACCTTGTGGCGCGTAATGATTCGCAGCGCTTGCCCCGGCGGAGCTTGATTAATGTAGAGCGCGTGGTACATCGCCACCAGTACACCGAGCAGGCACAACGACAGCGCCAGGCTCGTAATGGTGAGGAAACTTCGGCGCCTGTTTCGAAGCGCATTCTTCACAACGAGCGAGAGGTACTTCATAGGGATTCCCTATTGTAAAGCATCACGCCAAGTAAAGCGAACAAAAAGCGAACAACCTTCGCCCGCCGCCAGACGCAACCCGATACCTCACCAACAAGCGGAATGTACCCGAAGTCGCCTCCCAACCCCAATTCCCCGATCCCGGGTTGACCCCGTACAAATCGGCGAAGTATAGTGGCGCATGGTCATCTGGCGATGGATTGTGTTTTTCTGTTGTCTGACTTCCGCTCTGCCGGGCCAGAAGCCGAAGTCCGACCGGCGAGGTCCCGTCATTGTTCAGCCCGGCGCGCCCGGCAAACCCACTAAGACGCTGACCGCTGCCGAAGCCGACAAACGGAAGCAGTTACCGGTCGACGCCGACATCGTATTCATGCAAGGCATGATCCACCATCACGCCCAGGCAGTGGAAATGGTGGATCTGCTCCGCACGCGCGGGCTTCGCAAGGACCTCCAGTCCTTCGGCGAGCGGATCACGATTTCGCAAAGCGATGAGATCGAGTTCATGAAACTTTGGCTCGCGCAATTCGGCAAACCGGCGGTGGCGGCGCACGATCACGCCAATCACAAGGCCATGCCGCTAATGCCCGGCATGCTGACGGCGGAGCAAATGGCCGCGCTTGAAAAGGCTAAGGGCGCCGAGTTCGACCGCCTATTCCTCACGGGCATGATCCAACACCACATCGGCGCGCTCGATATGGTCGACGATCTGTTCGGAACACCTGGCGCGGGCCAGGAGCCGGCGCTCTACGACTTCGCCGTCGACATCGACAACACCCAGCGCGCCGAGATCGAGCTCATGCGCAAGATGCTAAAGGAGACCAAATGAGGAAAGCGATTTTTGTGTCGGCGATTGTTGCGATGTGTGTTGCGCAGCCGCCTCCGGCAAAGCCCGACGCCGCTCCGCCCAAGCCGGCCACGCCGCCGCGCCCGCCCTCGGTCTATTCGAATCCGCGCGCCGGCGCTTCCGATCCCCGCATCGGCCTCAAGGCCGGTCTCACCGACGCCGCCGAGGTGGCGTGGGGCATGGTCCGGGTCGCAACCATCCCGAAGCCGCCCGGTTTCGCGCACGGCAACAACGCCGTCTCGGCGCCCGAGCCGCCTTCCGACGACCCGAACAACACCGAGCCCCGCCGCCCGTCGCTCCAATTCGGATCGACAAACTCCGATCTCGCCTTCAGCGGCAATCACGTTTTCGTCGGCAACTACAACGGCATCAACTTCTACGACATCGACAACCCGGCCGACATCAAACTCCGCACATCGCTGCTGTGTCCCGGCGGACAGGGCGACGTTTCAGTTCACAAGAATCTGCTCTTCATGTCCGCCGAGGCGATGAACGGCCGCCTCGATTGTGGCGCGCAAGGAATCCCGCTTCCGGCCGGCTACAAGCCTCCCCCACTTCCCAAGCCGGATCCGAACGCAGCTCCCGGAACACGGCCGCGCCGTCCGCCTCCGCCCGCCAATCCGGACCGGTTCCGAGGCCTCCGCATCTTCGATATCAGCGACATTTCCCGCCCCAAGCAGGTCGCGGCGGTGCAAAGTTGCCGAGGCTCGCACACCCATACGCTGGTGGTCGACCCGAAGGACAAGGACAACGTCTACATTTACATCTCGGGTACAGGGCCGGTGCGCCAGAAGGAAGAACTTGCCGATTGCTCCGGCGACGATCCGGACAAGAATCCCGAAACGGCGCTGTTCCGAATCGACATCGTGAAAGTGCCGCTCGCACATCCCGAGCGCGCCAAAATCGTCAACAGCCCGCGCATCTTCGCGGATGAAAAAACCGGCGCCGCCGCGGGCCTTTGGAAAGGCGGTACGCATGGCGAAGGAACCCAACCCACGTCGCGAACCGATAAATGCCACGACATTACCGTCTATTCGGCCATCGGCCTGGCCGCCGGCGCCTGCTCGGGCAACGGCATCGTGCTCGACATCTCAAATCCGGCGAATCCGAAACGGATCGAGGCCGTCACCGATCCCAACTACGCCTTTTGGCACTCGGCCACATTCAGCAACGATGGCAGCAAGGTCCTGTTCACTGACGAATGGGGCGGCGGTTCACAGCCGCGCTGCCGCGCCACCGATCCGATGCACTGGGGCGCGGACGCAATCTTCACGCTCGACAAAGGCAAGCTGACGCTCGCGTCGTATTACAAGATGCCCGCGCCCCAGACCGACAAAGAAAACTGCGTCGCTCACAACGGCTCGCTAATCCCGATTCCAGGCCGTGACGTGATGGTGCAAGGGTGGTATCAGGGCGGCGTGTCGATCGTCGATTTCACCGACGCTTCGCGCCCCTTTGAAATCGCGTACTTCGATCGAGGACCGACAGACGCCAATCAGCGCGGTTCCGGCGGACACTGGTCGACGTATTGGTACAACGGTTACATCTACGGCGCCGAGATCGCTCGCGGCCTGGACGTGTTCAAGTTGGAGCCCAACGAACACATGACGCAAAACGAGATCGACGCCGCGAGCCAAGTGCGCAACGACGTGTTGAACGTGCAGAACCAAACCAAGATCGAGTGGCCGTCGAACTTCATCACCGGCCGGGCGTACGTCGATCAACTGGAGCGCGGCAAGGCGCTGAGCGCCGAGCGGATCGATGCGTTGCGGAAGTCGATGGCCGATGGCGCGCGCACCAACCCCAGGGCGCTGCAAACTCTGGCGGCGAGCCTGGACAGGGACGCGGCGACAGCGAAATCATCCGCGGACGCCAAGCGGATGCAGGCGTTGGCGGGGATCTTCAGAACCGTCGGCCGGCGATAGGCGTTATTCCGCCGCGGCGCGCTGGCGGACCGGGCGCTGAAACACATCCGACGGTTTGAGCTTGGCGTCGAAGGAGATCTCCATGAAACCGATCATCATCTCCTCCCAGCTCTGATCGCCCCAACGAACGACCTTCGTCGGATCGGGGTTGTGTTTGTTGTTCGGTGAGTTATCGAACGTGGCGAACACTTCAATCGCAGAACCGGACGACAACCGCAGCGGCTCTTCGGGGATGTAGCGCATTTGCCAGTTGAAATCGTACTTCGGTACGTCGAGCAGCGTCTGCCGCTGGCCCGCCTTGTCAACCAGTTCGTAGCGCATCGACTTGCCGCGGACGTGCATATGCGGCCACATCGTGACCAAATGCGCCGGGCCTAAAAATTCGAGTTTCGAATCGACCGGGTAGTTATCGGCGCCGGCGGGAATAGCAAATGAGCCATTGGCGACCGCTACGGTCATGACACGCTCCTGCGGCGCGGTCTTCGCGAAGTTGAAACCGACCTTCGTGCGATCCGCCGCCGGCTTGCCATTGGACGTGTAGTGCATCTGGAAGATCAGATCCGACCCGGCCTTGATCAACTTCGCCTTGCCAGGTTCAAGCACCATAGCCGGCTTGCCCGGCGTGTAGCCGACGAGGTATTCTCCAGCGCCTCCGCTGCCGCCGCGCTTGGGAACATAAGGCACGCCAGCCACGGCATCGCGCATGTATGGATTACCCGGTTCGCGCACGTAAACGATAACGTGATGCACCACCGCTCGATTGCCTGGCCGCACTTCGGCCGACTGAATCCAGCGGTCTTCGGTGAAATTGGTCGGCATCACGAAATAGGTGTAGTCGATCGTACCCGTCGCTGGAACTTCGTACGCAACGGGCATTTCGAGCACAAGTTCCGGCGTCTTGATATTCCATCCATCGACAAACACGCGCGGCTGCGGCGCGTCCTTCGGATTTCCCTCCGGTGTCTTCGCCGCAATCCACTGGTTCAACGTTTCCTTCTCCGCCGCCGACAGCGTCGGATCGTTCGAGAACTTTCCATGAGCGGGACTCGCGCCCCATGGCGGCATCTTTTCAAGCTTCACGGCCTGCTGAATCGCCGCAGCCCATGGCCGAACCTCTTGATAGGTGCGCAGCGCCATCGGCCCGATCTCGCCGGGGCGGTGGCAGGAGACGCAGTGCTTCTGCAGAATGGGCTGTACGTCCTTGTGGAACGTGGGAACGGCGTATAGCGTCACCGAAAGAAAGAAGAGTGTACGGACCATGGCCCTATTCTACGCCGAAAGCAAGCAGCACGTTGCCGGGCCTTCCGCCGAACGCGCCATATCCTGAATTTAGATACACCATGCCACCCGCGATAGCCGGGCCGGGGCCTTGAATCGACCCGCCCTTGGCCGTGATGCCGTTCACCGTTTCGAACTCGCGGTTCGTGTTGAACTCCCAGATCACGGCGCCGTCTTTTGTCGAATGCGCGCGAATAGCGCCATCGTTCGACGCCGCGAACACCGCGCCCGGAATCACCGAGATCGCAGCGGCCAACGCAGCGTTGCAACCACGGCCGGGAGCGCCACAAGCGAGATCGGCGGGCGGTGCGTACCAAACGCGTTCACCGGTCTTCATGTCGACGGCGTGGAGTCCCCCGGGCTTGGGGCCGAGGATATCGGAAACCGGAAAGTAAACATTTTTGTTGTCGGCGGCCGATCCCCACTCCATGCCGCCAAGCGCGCTTCCCTGCCCTGCTTTGTATTGCCAGAGAATGCGTCCCTTGTCGTTGGGATCCATCGCGTAACCGACGCCCGATTTTTGCCCGATATAGATCACATCGTTCACCAGCATCGGTGGATTGCCGAAGTCGAAATCGGGCCCGGTCTTTTCGGGGCAGTTCGGATTGGTGACACCCGGGCGACAGCCGATCACGAACGCGTCGTCCGGCGTAGCCTGGCGAACCCACTTCATCTTTCCGGTAGCGATGTCGAAAGCAATGACCGCGTCGGTTGTCTCCTGCGAGGGTCCGGTGTAGCTATTGCCTGTCGCCGCATAAACCACGCCTCGTTTCGCGTCGACGGTGGGCGCCGACCAGATCGCGCCGCCCGCCGGACCGTAAAGCGTTTTCCCTTTCAGACTCTTGCCGCGCGGCGCCGGTTCGGTGGGAATCACATACGTTTTCCACGCGACTTCGCCGGTCGCGGTGTCGAGCGCGACCAGGCTGCCGCGAAATGTGCAGCACTCGTAGTCGGGGTTGGCGCCCTGCGCTTCTTCATAGGAAGACAGCGGCACGAACAGCCGGTTCTGATGCAGCGCTGGTGATCCCGTGACGCGCGAAGACGGATGCGTCTCGACGCGCCGCGTCCACAACAGCGCGCCCGTCGCCGCATTCAGAGCGTATACGTTCGAACTGGTGTCGCCGAAGTAGACGGCCTTGCTGTCGATCGCAACAGCCGTGCGCACGCCGCCGCGCGCACTGAACGTCCAGTAGATACATCCCGTTTTTGCATCGAGCGAGAAGACGGTGCCGTTGTGGCTGCCGACGAACACGCGGCCAAAGGCGATCGACGGCTGCGCCCACGCCATCGTGGCGTCGGGAAATCCGAAGGCCCATTTCAACTTCAGCTTGGGCGTCTGTTCGGCGGTGAGTCCGGTGGGCGCGTAGCGTGAGTTGTCGGAAGACGGGCTCCAACCGTTCCACGCGACGCTGCCGCCAAGCGGCGGATTCGTCGCGCAGCGTCCCTTCGCCGTGCCCGAGGCATCGCCCGCCATTTTCTTGCCGGTGATGTGCTCGGCGATCGCTCGGCGTTCGACACCGCTCAACCGCGCGCCTTGCACGCGCATCGCGCCACTCACAAGCGCCGTCAGAACGGCTTCGGCACTCCGCGCCGACATGCTCTCAAGAGACGGCGCGCGTGTGGCGGGATCGGCGTGGCAAACGGCGCACTGCTGTTTGTAGAGCGCGGCGGGGTCCTGCGCGGCGAGGGCAAGAGCGGAGAAAACAAAAATGAGTTTCATTAGAAAGCCACCGTGGAAAATGCGATCCGGTTACGCTGCTCGTTGAGCTTCTTCGCATCGACGCCGGGAATCGCTTCAAGCTCGTCGAAGTTCTTGATCTTGCCGTTAGCCTTGCGGTAAGCCACGATCGCCTCGGCCTCTTGCGCCGTCAGATCGAAAACGTCGGCGATGTCCGCGGGCCCGGCCCGATTGATGTTG
>VFZQ01000191.1 GCA_016871135.1 Acidobacteriota bacterium
ATGTATCCCGCCGCGTATCCGGACGTGATCTCAGTCGGTGCGATGGGAGTGCCGCGGGCCGGCAAGCCGAAACGTTGGAGCCGAAGCCTGCGTGTGCCGCCTCCGGACTGCTACCGCGAGGATGTGGTCGATGTCTATGCGCCCGGTGAATGTGTGCTCGCGACTTGGCCATCGACGCCGGATCACGCGGTTCGTTACTCCTGCTGGTTATCCGGAACGTCGATGGCGACCCCTTTCGTTGCGGCGGCCGTTGGGGTGTTGCGCTCCCAAGGCGTTTCTGATCGAGCTCAAATACTGGAACGGCTCCGCCAGTCTCCGGCGAAAATCGATGGTGTACCCGCGTTGAAATGGCAATAAAAAAGGCCACTCATGAGCGGCCCTCTTTATTGCTAGTCGCCTCCGCGAGTGGTAACGTCCGGCGGACCTTGCGACGGCCCGCCGCCGCCATCTTGTCCGCCGCCTTGCTTCACCTCGGCGATCGCCTTCTCCAAAAACGCCTTCACTTCCGGCTTACGCGCGGCTCGCTTGTGGAGCCGCTCCAGCACCGCCAGCGTCGAGGCGTAGACCGCGCCGTCGATATTGGCGACGAGGTTCGCTTTTGCCACTGTCAGTAGTGATTCCACTGGCTTCTTGGGCATCTTTGCCATGTCTCTCTCCTTCTTTCGCTTTGATTGTTACTGCAAACTTTGCACGCGCCTAACGCGCGCCCCGACGACCGGGCGCCGCAACGACGCCGCGGCCACCGCTTCGCCGTCTCGCCTTCGCCAAGAGGCGAACGCCTCTTCGGTCCGGGTTCGCTCTTGTTTCCACGCCGGATCCTTGGCGCCATGCAGCGCCTCGGTCAACACCAAACCCGAGTACCAGACGTTGTTCAGATCCTTCGTTTCCATCGCAAGCGTGACCGCTTCTCTCGCCGCCTCGGCCGCTTGTGCGTAGCGCGACCTGGACAGGTGAACCAAGGCGTAGGAATTTCTTACCAACTGCACTCGTTGTTTGTGTGCTGGAGCGGCGCGGAGCGTCGCGTCACAATATGGCAGCGCTTTGGACGGTTCGGACGATTCGGCAACCCGGCCGCACAGGCGCCAGTCGGTCTCGGTCAACGTCCGAGTGTCGCGACTTGCTTTCGCGCGTATTCGCAGCGCTTCCAGTCTCGCGATCGATTCTGCCTGCCGGTCTTGATCGAACGCGATCGATGCCTTTTCGAATTCGACAGCGGCGGCGATTTGAGGCGTAGCCGGTTTTTCGCTCTCCACCCGGTCCAATTCCGCTTCCGCTTCGCGAAACCTTCCCAGCAATCGCAGTGCACTCGCCGTCTCAATTCGGTTGAATTGCCCGTGAGTCCGATCGCCCGCGGAGTCGAAGAATTTAGAGAATTCGGTAAAGAGCCGCACTGCCTCTTCGTATCCGCCGCGCAACAGCAGCAGCCTCGCCTTCCGTTGCCGGATACGAATCTTTTCCGCTGGAGCTTCGCTCAACGTCTCCGCCTCGGTGAACGACCTTTCGGCCTGCTCGAACTTTCCTTCGATCTGATAGGTATCACCCTGAAAGATGAGCGACTCGGCCACCATGGAAAGCTCGCCCGTTGATCGGTAGAATCCGATCGTCTCCGGAAACATTCGGTGTGCGTCCTCCGGCCGGCCGGTTCTCAGGTATACCTGCGCCAGGCTGAGCATCGTTCTCGCCTCGGCGCGCTTCGCTCGGTGTCGCTTCGCAATCCGCAGGGCTCTCATGAAGTCTTGTTCCGCCTCTTCATACCTTCCTTGCGCGAACGGAAGAAATCCGAGGTCAAGAAGTGCGTTCACGGCTTCCCCGCCGAGTCCGGCGCTATCGGCTATTTCCGCAGCCCGCAGCAGAAATCTCTTCGATCCCTCCGAATCGCCCTGGCGTTGCAGGATCTCCGCGCGGCGCCGAAGCACCCTCGATTCCAGGTACGGGTTATCGGTATCCTTGGTGGCTCGTTCGGCGATTTCGATTGCCTCCGCCGCCTTTGCGACCGACTGGCTGGTGAGCACCACAGCTCGCCGGTAGCTTGTCTCCCCGACACCCTCGCTATTTCCAAGCGCGCGAAATCCCGTTGCGGCTTTGTCCAACAGAACCAACGCGGCAGAAATCTTGTCCTGCCGCCCGCGAATCACGGCGAGCCGCAGCGCCGCGCCCGGTTGGGATTCATCCTTCGCCAGAATGCTCTCGAAAACAGAAACGGCATCCGTCGTCCGTCCGGCCAGGGTCAGCCACCGAGCACGATCCAGGCGCGCGACTCCCTGTTCCTCGAGATCTCCGATTTCTTCACGCATGGCGGCGGCCGCAATCGCCTCGTCCCACTGTCCCGTCAGTTGTGCCCGCACGCCGTCGCACAATGCGCGATCCGAACGGCTCCGCATCTTGCCGCTTACCGCCGCAAGCATTTCCTCCTGTGCGCGGTCCCGCATGTCCAGCTCTTGATACGCTTCGGCCAAGCGGCAGCGCGCCGCCGTGAAAGAACTGTCGGCCGCCAACGCATTTTCGAATAGCTTCACCGCCTTCGTCGGCGATCCATCTCCCATCGCCGTTACACCCTCGCGATACCACCGCGCCACATCCGGCCGCAGTGGCGTAGGCGCCGAAAAGCGATCGTAGCCGAACCATGCCAGCGCAGCCAGCCCCATCGCGGCGGCCGCGAACACTGGCTTCCGCGCCGCCGTCCAAGTGATCATTGGCGCGGGCGATTCCAGCGACTCGATCAGCGCCGCTCCCGTCTCGAACCGGTCCTTCGGCGCCTGCGCCAGACACCGCAAGATCGCCGACTCCCACCGTTCGTCGATCGACGGCGCGAACTCCCGCGGCGCCTTCGGCGTCTCCTTCAGACGGCGCACCGCGATCTGCAACGGCGAGTGTCCTTCGTGTGGCGGGCGCCCCGTCGCCATTTCGTACATCACAACGCCCAGTGAGTAGATGTCCGACGCCGGCCCGAGTTCGTTGCCTTCCAACTGCTCCGGCGACATGTAGGCCGGCGTCCCCGCCGCCCACGCCGAGCCGGTCGACACCGTGTCGTTTCCTGCCGACGATCGCGCAAGCCCGAAGTCCATCAACACCGCGCGCGGGCCTCCGCTCGATGCAACCAGGAAGATATTCGAGCCCTTCAGATCGCGATGAAGCACGCCCGCCGAATGCGCCGCATCAAGACCCGTCGCGATCTGGCGCAGCAGCGGCAACGCCTCGGCAAGCGCCATCGGTCCGTCGCGCCGGAGTTTGGCGGCAAGCGTTTCGCCGTGCAACAGCTCCATCGTCAAAAAGTCGAAGTCGTTGCTCTCGCCGGCCGGAAAAAAGTCAAAAACGCGACACACCGAACGGTGTGTCACCTGCCTCGCTAGCGCGATCTCCCGCCGGAATCGTGCCAGCGCGTGTGGGTCGCCCGCCACGGTCGCGCGAATCAATTTCACCGCGACGTGCGTGCCGAGATCGCGGTCGACCGCTTCGTATACATCTCCCATGCCTCCGCTACCGAGATGCTTCACGATCTCGAAGCGCCCGCCGAGGAGATGTCCGTCACGCAATGCCGGCCCGGTGCTCCACGCCGACAACAGACCGCGGGCGGGCGGGTCGTCGATCACCGCGCTTCCATCGGCGCCTGCGAGCAACTGTTCGATCTCCGCTTGTAGACCCTCGTCGTCCTGACAGCGCTCCGCCAGCCAAGCGCTGCGTTGCTCGGCCGGCTGGTCGAGTGCGCCGAAGTAAAGTGCCTTTACTTCGCGCCATCGGGCTGGAGTCATTGGGATACTCTATCAAAAGGTACATGGCCCGTTAACCAGACGCGCTTGGAATGCATCCCTCCTGGCGTAGAGCCATAATGGACCCAATGGACCAAGCCACGCTCGACGCCATCGTGGGAGGGTATCACCCGGATCCCTTCGCTATCCTCGGCCCGCACGACGGCACGGTCCGGGCCTTCTTCCCTGGCGCTTCAGCCGCCTACATTGCCGACAAGCCGATGCGGCGTACACACGCTGCCGGCATTTTCGAAGCCCCGCACCAAGGCCCCTACTCACTCACCGCGCAGTATCCCGATGGCGCCACACACACCACTGCCGACCCCTATGCTTTCGGCCCCGTGTTGTCCGAATTCGACCTCCACCTCCACACCGAAGGCCGGCTATTCCGCGCCTGGGAAACCTTCGGCGCGCATCCCCAAACAATCGACGGGGTCAAAGGCGTTCACTTCTCCGTGTGGGCGCCAGGCGCACTCACCGTGGCCGTCACCGGCGACTTCAACCACTGGCATCACACCCAGTTCCCCATGCGTTGGCGCGACGGCGGCGTCTGGGAGATTTTTCTCCCTGGCGTCAAGGCCGGAGCCGCCTACAAGTACAAGATCAAGTCCAAGGTCGACAACTACGAGGTCCTGAAAGCCGACCCTTACGCCTTCCGCGCCGAACTCCCGCCCAGCACGGCGTCGGTCATTCACGACTGTCCCGCTTTCGAATGGCGCGACGAAAAATGGATGGCCGGCCGCGCTGCGGCTAACGCCCTCGAATCACCGATGTCGGTCTACGAAGTCCACCTTGAAAGCTGGATGAAGCATGACGGCGAGCCGCTCTCCTACCGCGAACTCGCCCGCACGTTGGTCGAATACGTCAAGCGCCTCAACTACACCCACATCGAACTCATGCCGATCCTCGAACATCCCTACGCCGGCTCGTGGGGCTATCAGGTCACCGGGTTCTTCGCGCCGACGTCTCGCTTCGGCTCTCCCGAAGACTTCATGTTTTTTGTCGACGGCTGCCACCAGGCCGGCATCGGCGTTCTGCTCGACTGGGTGCCAGGCCACTTCCCCAAGGACGAACACGGTCTCGCCTACTTTGACGGCACGGCCCTTTACGAGCACGCCGACTCCCGCATCGGCGAGCACAAGGGCTGGGGCACGAACGTCTTTAACTATGGCCGTAATGAAGTTCGATCGTTCCTCATTTCCAACGCCATCTACTGGCTCGAGAAATTCCACATCGACGGTCTTCGCGTTGACGCCGTCGCTTCCATGCTTTTCCTCGACTACTGCCGCGAACCCGGCGAATGGCTTCCCAACCAGTACGGCGGCCGCGAAAATCTCGAAGCCATCGAGTTCCTCAAACAGTTCAACATCGAAGCGCACAAGGTGCCCGGCGCCGTCACCATCGCTGAAGAGTCCACCTCGTTCGGCAATGTGACCCGGCCGGTCTATCTGAACGGCCTCGGCTTCACCATGAAGTGGAACATGGGCTGGATGCACGACATGTTCAACTACTTCAAGTTGGACCCGGTCTTCCGCCGCTTCAATCACAACTACATCACGTTTAGCCTGCTCTACGCGTTCAGCGAGAACTTCCTGCTGCCCGTTTCGCACGACGAAGTTGTCCACGGCAAGAGTGCGCTGGTCGGTAAGATGCCCGGCGACGAATGGCAGCGCTTCGCCAACGTTCGCGCTTTCATGGCGTACATGTACGGGCACCCCGGAAAGAAACTGCTCTTCATGGGCCAGGAGATCGGCCAGTACGAGGAGTGGGACTGGCAAGGACAGATTCGGTGGGAACTTTTACAGTACGAATTCCATCGAAAGTTGCAGCACCTCATCGCGGAGCTGAACCGGATCTACAAAACCGAACCGGCTCTCTACGAGATCGACAACAGTTTCCAAGGCTTCGAGTGGATCGACTTTCACGACATCGATTCGTCGGTGATCTCGTTCCTCCGCCGTGCCAAGGACCCGGAGGACTTCCTCGTCTTCGCCTGCAACTTCACACCCATGCCGCGGCACAACTACAAAGTCGGAGTCCCTCGCGACGGCAACTATATTGAGCTGCTGAATACCGACGCCGCCGATTTCGGCGGATCGAACCTGGGCAACTTCGGCTGGCGCAACGCCGATGAGACTCCGGCCCACGGCCGTCCGTTTAGTCTCACTCTTACGTTGCCGCCCCTGGCGGTCGTTGTCTTCAAGCCGCAAGCGGACGAATGAGCCAGGCCGCTCTCATCAATCTTGCACTCCTTCTGCTGTTCGCGCTGCAGCACTCCATCATGGCGCGGCCGTTCTTCAAACAGCGCTTCCGCGCCCGCAACCCCCGGCGTACGTATGTTCTGGCGACCTTCGCCGCGCTCGCGCTCATCTGGCGATTCTGGCAGCCAATGCCCGATGTTCTCTGGCTGTTCGACGGCGCAACCGCGCTCGGCCTCTACGCCATTTGGACCTTCGGCCTGCAGTTGATCCTGTTCGGCGCGCTGGCGATTAACTGGCGCGAACTACTCGGCATCGCCGAACCGGGTCCGCCCGCGTTCGTTACGCCGTTTCTTTACACCATCGTGCGTCACCCCATCTATCTCGGCGCGATTCTTGTTCTGTGGTCGACGCCCCGCATGACGCAAGGCCGCCTGCTGTTCGCTGCCGCGATGACACTCTACATCCTCATCGGAATTCAATTCGAGGAACGCGATCTGGAACGCACTTTTGGTGAAATCTACCGCGTCTACAAGCGGCGCGTGCCAATGCTCATTCCGAGTTGGCGGCGATAACTTCCGATTCGTGCCGTGAGCGCGGTTCAGTTGACCTTCATGAGCACGAATGTGAGGTCGTCGTACTGCTCGGCTTCGCGGATCCAGCCGCGCATTTCGGCGGCGATGCGAGCCGACATTTCGTCGATGGGCAGCTTTGCGACGTCGCCAAGCAGCGCCTTCAGCCGGTCTTCGCCGAACTCTTCGTCGGACGGGTTCATGGCCTCGGTGACGCCGTCGGTGAAGGCGATCAGCACATCGCCTTTTTGCAGTCCGACCGACGCCTCTTCGTAGCGCATCTGCGGAAAGAGGCCGATGGGCGTGCCGCCGGCCGGGAGTTCGACGATCTCGCCGTTTTCGCCGCGCCACAAATACGGCGGGTTATGGCCGGCGTTGACGTAGCGAAGCTGGTTGGTCTCTTTGTCGATTTGCGCGTAGAAGAATGTCGCGTAGCTCTTGGCTTGGGTCGAGCGGTGGAGAAGGCGGTTCATGCGCGCGGCGAGATCGGGGAGCGCGATGCCTTCCTCGCTCGACACGATTCGCAAGGTGGCTTGGACGACCGACATGATGAGCGCGGCGGCGACGCCTTTGCCGGCGATATCGGCGATGGCGATGCCGAGCTTGTGATCGCCGTAGTCGATGAAGTCGTAGTAGTCGCCGCCCACGCCGCGCGCGGGGATGCTCAAGCCCGCCAGTTGCGCCATCGGCGTTTGCGGCGCTTGAGCGGGCAGCAAACGGCGCTGCACTTCGGTGGCGAGTTCGACATCTTTGCGCAACTTTTCCTGCTCGACGATGCGGCTGGTGAGTCCGGCGTTTTCGATGAGCAGGGCGAGTTGTCCGGCGGCGCGGGAGGCGATGGCGCGTTCTTCGAAGTGGAACTTGTCGCGGCCCTTCAGCAGCACGACGCCGCTGATTTCGTTCTTGGCGCGGAGAGCGATGGCGAGCGTGGCACCCGAGGCGTGGAGGGAGCGAATTTCGCTGGTGTAGTCGGGCTTGGCGGCTTCGGCCCAGCGTTGCCAGGTTTCGAAATCGCCTTGATGCATCGGCAGCGGCATCGCCAGGAAGCGCAGCCGTCCGGTGAGAAATCCGTTGGCGGGGATTTGCAGTGACTCGCCGCGTAGTAGGTCTCCGTCGCGCTTGAGCAGGATAGCCGACTTGGCTTGCATGGCGTCGCGCAGAGCGTCGACGGCTTTGTTGATCGCATCGTCGAAGGTCTTCGCGTTGCGCGAGGCGGCGGTGAGATCTTCGGCGAGCGATTGCTCGGAGATTGCGGCTGTTTCCTTGTCTTCGCGCGAAGCGGCAAAACGCTTTACGCTCCGGCGCAGCGCGTTCCAAAAGCCTTCGGGTTCATCGCGCAATGCGGCCATCGGCGGGACGAGCGTCGCGCGCCAGGCCGGAATCGCCGATGCGGCGATGGCGACGGCCGAGACGAGCACGATGACGCCGATGAATTCGAACGGAGGACTGTCGCCGACTCCGTAGACGCTACGCAGCACCGGCATGATGGCGAAAGCGCCGGCGAGCCCGAGTCCGATGCCGATGGCGGCCATCTTCAAACCCGCGCCGGTAACGAGTTCGAAGACGCTGCGTTGTGTGGCGCCCATGGCCATGCGCGTGCCGAACTCGACGGTGCGCTGGCGGACCGAGTAGGCCATGACGCCATAGACGCCGAGCGCCGACAGCAGCAGAGCCGCTAAGGCGAAAAATCCCGTGAGCGCGGAACTGACGATCTCAAGCGCAAGCGCGTCGCGCCGGCCGTCCCTCATCGTCGAAACGTTTTGAATCGGCAGCTCTGGATCGAACTTCTGAATCGCCGCGCGGATTTCCGGTACGACCGATTCGACCGGGCGTTTCGTGTGCACGACAAACTGCATGTTCTGCCAGGCGATGGTGATGCCGAGGAAGTACAGCTCGGGCTCGGGCGGCTTGCCGATGCCGTCGTTCTTTACGTCGCCGATAACGCCCACGACTTCGAACGGAGAACCGCCGAGCTTGCCGGTTGCGCCGACGGCGTCGACATTGGGCCAGTAGAATTTCGCGGCGGTCTCGGTGGGGGCGGCGCG
>VFZQ01000192.1 GCA_016871135.1 Acidobacteriota bacterium
CGACGGTCTGTTTCAAACCATCTTCGAGCGAGACTTGGGGCTCCCATCCCAGGATAGCCTTTGCCTTCGAGATATCGGGGCGCCGGCGCTTCGGATCGTCCTGCGGAAGCGGCTCATGGGCGATCTTCGAATCGGTCGCGGTGATGCGCTGGATTCGCTCGGCGAATTCGAGCATCGTCAGTTCGATCGGATTGCCGAGATTAACCGGATAGCGTTCATCCGATTGCGAAAGGAGAAACAGCCCGCGCACAAGATCGGATACATAACAGAAGCTGCGCGTTTGCAGTCCGTCGCCGTAAATGGTGATCGGTTTGCCATTCAAGGCTTGGTCCATGAACTGCGGAACGACACGGCCGTCGTTCAATTTCATGCGCGGCCCGTAGGTATTGAAGATGCGGGCGATGTTGGTGCGAAGACCGTACTTGCGGTGGTAGGCCATCGTAATCGCCTCGGCGAACCGTTTGCTTTCGTCGTAGCACGACCTCGGGCCGACCGGGTTCACGTTGCCCCAATACGTCTCCACTTGCGGGTGTTCGAGCGGATCGCCGTAACACTCCGAGGTAGATGTCACCAGGTACCTGGCGTTATTGGCGCGGGCAAGTTCCAGCAGATTGCGGCTGCCGATCGAGCCAACATCGAGCGTCTCGATCGGGTTGTCGTAATAGTCTTTCGGGCTGGCCGGCGAAGCGGCGTGTATGACGCAATCGACACCGCCCAATTCGGGCAGCGGCTGGCAGACGTCGGCTTCGATAAAACGGAACCGCGGTTCACGGGTCAAATGCGCGATATTCCTCGCGTGACCGGTAAGAAAGTTGTCGATGCCGATCACGTCGTGACCGTGAGAAAGGATCAGGTCACAAAGGTGGGAAGGCACAAAGCCGGCCGCGCCGGATACGACAAATCGCAGAATCGGTACTCCCTCTCAAGCAACTCGCGCACAACGGCCGGGCCTGTGCGCTTCTTCTAGTGTAGCTTGGTAAGAATGGAACGCTTTCGCGTAGTGGAAACGGCGATTTTCGCGCCGCTTCTGATTGGGGCGCTTTACGGATTCGCACGCCGCTTCCGGCCGGTGATCGAGCTGCTCCGCGCCGCCAAACCGGACGCCGGTTTTTCGATCGCTCCGATCGCGCCGCGCGTCCGCGATTTCGTTTGGGAAGTGCTGTGCCAGGCCAAGGTGATTCGCGAACGCCCGCTGCCCGGACTCGCGCACGCGTTCCTGTTCTGGGGCTTTTGCGCCTTCGGCATTGTGACGCTCAATCACTTCGCCATCGGCTTCGGCTTCCCCATCTTTTCCCTGCACGAGGGCATGTTCGGCCCGGCCTACGGGCTGCTGGCCGCCTGTTTCGCGTTCGCGGTCGCGGTATCGATCACGGGCCTCGCGATTCGCCGTCTGTTGGTCCGGCCCAAGTGGCTCGGCGAGGTGAGCTACGAAAGCGGCTTCATCGCGCTGTTGATTCTGACGTTGATGGTGACCTATCTCGCCGACTACATTCTGCAGCCCGAAGCGGTTGCGTATCGCGTGTTGTGGTGGCTGCACACCGCGGCGTTGTTGGTCTTCATGCCGCTGATCCCGCACACCAAGCATCTGCATCTGATCTTGAGCCCGGTGACCGTATTCTTGTCGCGGGGCAAGTTCTCGGCGATCCCGCCGCTCGACGGCGACGAAGATTTTGGCCTTTTCGCATCGAAGGACCTGACCAAGCTCGCAGTGTTGCAGGCGTTCTCGTGTGTCGAATGCGGTCGCTGCACCGAACACTGCCCGGCCGCGAATACCGGCAAAGCGCTAAACCCGAAGGAGATCGTTCTTGGCTTGCGCGCACATATGAACGAGTTCGGCGTGACGGGCGAAGAACCGCTGCTCGGCAAACACATCTCGCAGGAGGCCGTGTTTCAGTGCACCTCCTGCGGAGCCTGTGAGAACCAGTGCCCGGTAGGCATCGAGCACCTGCCGCTGATCGTCGGACTGCGCCGGGGCGCGGTCAACACCGGCGAGTGGGAGGACGACTACGGCGGCAAGCTGTTCCGCAATCTCGAACGCAACGGCAACCCCATGGGCTTCGCCGCCTCCGAGCGCGACAAGTTCATACAAAAGCAGGGGTTTCCCCTTTACGACGGTTCGCAGGAGTATTTGTTGTGGATGGGCTGCATGGGGAGTTACGACCCACAGGGCCGCGAGATTGTTTCGTCGCTCACGAAGGTTCTGCGCCATCACAACGTAACATTTGGCGTGCTGAAGAAGGAAAAGTGTTCCGGCGATTCGGCGCGCCGGCTTGGCAACGACTTGCTCTTCCAAACGCTGGCCGAGCAAAACATCGCCGCCATCGGCAAAGCGCCAAAGGTACTAAGTTCGTGCCCGCATTGCGTGCGGACGATCGGCGAGGATTACAAGGAGTTCGGTGCGTCGATCGAGATCGAACATCACAGTGCGCTGCTGGCGCGATTGGCCGCGCCCGCGGCCTCTACGAAACGCGTCGTGTATCACGATCCGTGCTACCTGGGCCGCTACAAGGGATCGTTCGACGATGGACGGACAGTGGCCGCTCAGTCAGGTCATCTGACCGAGGCCGCGCGTTACGCCGAGCGGAGTTTCTGCTGCGGCGCGGGAGGCGGGCTCGCATTTCTCGGCGAAGAACACGGCACACGCGTCAGCCACGAGCGCGCAAAGGAACTAGCCGCCACCGGCGCCGACATAGTCGCCGCGGCCTGCCCGTTCTGCAACACGATGTTCCGCGACGGGCTCGCGGCGGTGTCGGAGAAGCCGCCGCAACTGCTCGATATCGCGCAAATCGCGGCGGCTCGGATTCCGGATTAGAAGCGGTAGAGCCCGGTGAACTGGATCAACCGCCGGCCGGAGAGCCCTCCGCCGATTCGGCCAAAGTTCACCGACGTAATCGAATAGTCGCCGCCGACATCGAAGGTCGGATGATTGAAGATGTTTGCCGAGTCCATGCGTAGCTGAAAGTATTGCTTCTCAGTGATGCTGAAGTTCTTTTGGGCGCTAAAGTCGAGATTAAAGTTCCAGGGCCCGGAGAACATGCGGCGCTGCAACGCGCCGAGCGTGCCCGCGCCCGGTTGCGAGAACGCCTGGCCGGAGAACGGTGCCGCACCGTCGGCCGAGACCGCGCGGCCATCGGGACCAATAACCGATGCGGACGCAATAAACGGGCCGTCGCCCGTCATGCGGAAGCGAAAGACGTCGTCAAGCTGCGACTTGTTGAGCGAGGAGTTCGCCGTATTGCTACCGGACCGAGCCCCGCGATTGAGCGTTCCACGGCCGCTGGTGACCGAAAACGGTGTGCCCGAGTTCCAGGTCATGATGCCGCTGACGCTCCATCCGCCGACAACTCGTTCGAGTATCGGATTTGAGGCGGTCCATTTGCGGCCTTTACCCCAGGGCATGTCGTAGAAGCCGTTAGCCTTGATCGAGTGTGTCAGGTCGTAGATAACGCGTGCGCGTTCGATCTTCGGGTTGTTAGCGTCGAGAAAGGCTTCGAATCGGCTCTCGCCCGAGCCGACCGAATCGGATAACGTTTTGCCGTACACGTAGTTCGCCTGCAGGTTCAAGCCAGTGCGAAAACGGCGAGTCACTTCGACCTGGAGCGCGTTGTAGGTCGAGTTTGTGTAGTTCGTCATCATGTTCATGCCGAGTCCGTTGGGGTTGGCGTAGAACTTCACGTCGCCTTCGAGTCCGTTGAACCGGTATGTCTCGGCCAGCTCACCAGCGGCTTGTTGCAGAATGAGATTGCGCACCGTGCCGTTGCCGAGCAATCCTCCCGAGGCCAGGCGGTCAAAGACCGGGAGGCGGGCGCTGCCCGGCACGGCACCGTTGAATGCAGGATCGAATCCGCGGCCGGCGGCTTGGGCGAGGCGGGCGTTGTTCAGCGCCCGATTAAAGTCATCGAGGAATCCGTTGGACTTGATGTCGACTTGATTGAAGTCGAACGCGCGGAACGCCTTCGTCGCGTGATTGCCGACATAGCGGACTTCGACGATCGTGCCTTTGAAGTCGTGTTGGAGGCCGATTGTATATTGCTGCACGTAGGGAGTGCGGAGGTTGGGATCGATGAGACCCTGCGCGTTGTTGATGTTGAGCGCGTAGTTTTCCGAAGCGGTTCGCGGCACTTTATAGCGGGGCGTGGGAATCGCGGGCGCCGAGGCGAAACGCTGGGTCGAATATGCCACGGACGACGTGGCATTCAGCCCGGCGTTGGTATTGACATTGTTCCGCAGCGACGCGATGTTCTCATCGTTGACAAAGTTCACCGAGTAACCCATGCGCAACGAAGTCTTGCTCTTGCCGAACGGATCCCATGCGATGCCGATATTCGGACCGTAGTTGTTCTTGTCGGCGTTGTACCACGGACGGCCGACTGCCTTTCCGGCGAAGTCGAACGTCGCGTTGCTCAGAAGGGTCTGGACCGGATTGTTGTTGACCAACTGTGGAAGCAGGAAGAGAGAGTCCTTCTCATCCATGACGGTGAAATACTCCCAGCGCAAGCCCAGGTTTACCGAAAGCCGGCGATTGACCTTCCAATTGTCCTGGAAGTAGAAGGCCCAATTGTCCTGCGCGAAGTTTCGCTCATTGCGCTGGCCTGCCACGAAGCCCGAAGTACGATCCTTGATGTTGAACGATCGTGTTCCAAAGGTCAGGAAGCCGGCGAGGTTGGCTAGCAGGGCGTTTGCCCCAGCCACGTCAACCCCCGCCGCCCCTGGCACTTGTGCGGCTTGAAGGGCGAGCGGGTTGTTCGCCGACATTCCCAGGTTGTAGCTCGGAATAATGCCGAACTCATCATAGGGGGTGACCTTTATCTTTTGCACCGAGAAGCCGTAGCCCATTTGGTGACGGCCCTTGACGGTCGTGGCGTTGTCCATCAGCGAGTAGGTGTTCGTTGTGCGCCCCTGCGGGAGGAACGTGCTGATCGGATTGCTGAACAGAAGTCCGGTGACGAAGCGGTCCGGGAATTTCTCGGTGGTGATAAAGGGCGCTTCGGTGAGATTGGCGCCGCCGCGGAATTCGTTCGTGGTGGAAGCGGTCGGGGTCCAGCGCCAGCTTGCGGAGAAGACTTTCGGCGCGTAATCGTTAGTGACTTTCGGTACGGTGGTGTAGTCGTTGGTGTCGGCGGGTCGATCCACGATGTCGCGGTTCCAGTTGAACGAGCCGGCGAACGCCATCTTTTCGCTCATGACGTAGTCGAGCTTGCCGGTAGCGTTGTCGCGCGTCCGGTTGTTGCGCATGATGAAGCTGTAGCCGCCGGTGTTGCGGAGCGCGTTTTCACGCGAGTCGCCCGCGCGGAAGTTGTTGATCTTCGATTGGTCGGGTACTTGCGAAAGAAGCTGAGCGATCGCGGAGTCCGGCTGCACGCCCGCGACCTGCAGCACATTGACCTGGCGCATGGTTCCGCCGGAGAGATAGGAAAAAATTCCACGCCGGGCGGTATCGGTGAGAATCGTGCGGTTCACCGAAGTTTGCTGCCGTTGACGGTAGCTCTCGATGTTGACGTAATAGAAGAGCTTGTCCTTCTTGATGGGCCCACCGAGGTTCCCGCCGTACTGATTCTGGTTGAGGAACGGCCGCGCAATCCCGTCCCTGTTGTTGAACCAGGTGTTGGACGACGTCAGGTTGTTGCGATTCGAAAAGAAGACGCCGCCTCGCAGGGTATTGTTGCCGGAGGGTGTGACATACGAAATCTGATTCGCACCGCCGCCGAGCCCGGAAAAATTGTTCGAGATGCCAATGTTGGCTTCCGAGATCTGATCGAGCAGCAATAGATTGGGCTGGAAATCGATTCCGTTATTGCGGATGAAGTTGTCCTGGATATTGATTCCGTCGAGAGTGATGTTGGTGAAGGAGGTCCGCAGTCCGTTGATTACGGTGTTGGAGCGGTTCGTCGACGTTACACCGGCTTGCGCGTAGATCGCGGTCAGCGGACTCCGGTTCAACATCGGCAGTTTGCGAAGCTGCTCGTTAGTAAGCGTCGTGCTGACCTCGGCGTTGCTTAACTGAACGACCTGTGAGGCGGCGGTCACTTCAACGACCTCCGTTACGGCGCCGATCTCAAGCTTGATCGCGCCGACCGAATACTCCTGCTGCGGCGCCACCTTGATTGCGCGCACGGCTTCCTTGCGGAATCCAGCGGCTTCGATCAGTACGTCGTAAGTCTCTGGCCGTATCGAGACGAAGACAAATTCGCCGTTTTCGTTCGTCTTCGCCGAGAACGCCGCGGCGCTGCCGCCTGTGAGAATCACTTTTACCTCGGCGTTCGCTACTGGCGCGCCAGAGGAATCGAGAACGCTACCGGAAAGCTTGCCCGACACCTGCGCCTGCAACGACGCCACAAACAGCAACGCGCTCGCGATCAAACTACGATGAAACATGAATGTACCCCTGAAAAGATCGGTCCGCGCGCCCTTTCCCGGAGCCGCGCGTCTACTCCAATCTTATCATCGGCACATCAGCCGATTCGCTTTACCATGGCGTAGAAAACGCCGGAAACATCCGCCCCATCCTTGCCCGTAAACCACGCGTGCAGCTTTGTCCGCGTGCCTTTCTTGAGCTTCGCTTTCAGTGTGACGGCAACATCGCCAGGCTTCGCCGCACCGCTTAACGATTGCCCCGCAACCTCGACCTTCGCGCCGGCGATCGGCAGCGCTTTTCCCACTGGCAACGTCCCGTAAGTCAGTTTTTGCACTTCGCGGCCCGCGGTCAGCGGCAGCTTCATCAGCGGGTGCCACCGATAAAGCGAGATCTCGTAGTCTCCGTCACGTTCGACGAAGACATTCCAGGGTCCGCCACGCGGGCCGCCCACGGCATCCGAAACGTGCCCAGGGTTATCGGCATACACCTCTTCCCAATCCGAGCTGCACAGCATGACCGGATTCTCCTGCGGTGCGCCGATCGACATGGGCAGAAAATCCTTGAGCTTCGGCTCGATCTCGGCCCACCACTTATCGTAGTGCGTACGCATGCGGTCGACCACGGTGGCGTTGGTCGCTGCGACGTCTTTTTCCTGCGCCGCGTCGGCGTGAATGTCGTAAAGTTCCACGCCGTTGACAAGCCGCCATTTGCCCCAGATCACGGTCGCTTCGTGCTTCTTTGGAATCTGGCCATACTGCACGATCATGATCCGGTCGCCCACATCGTCCGCTTTGCCCTTCAACACCGGGGCCAGGCTGCGGCCGTCGAAGTTGGCGTTGGCGGGCTTTTTCAGTTCGCAAAGATCGATCAGGGTCGGGAGAATATCTTGGCTCTGCGCGGGAACTTTCACATCGCCCGCCGCGCGGAGACCGCCATCGGGCCAGCGGACAAAACACGGCACGCGATGACCGCCTTCGTATACCTGCGTTTTGCGGCCGCGCATGCCGGCGTTGTGCACGTTGTAGCCGGCGGTAGCGCCGTTGTCGGTCATGAAGATGATGATCGTGTTCTTGGCGAGACCGGCCGAATCGAGATAGTCAAGCAGCTTGCCGAGGTTCTCATCGAGATTGGCGATCATACCGAAGAAGTTGGCCGGCAATTTCGGCTTGTCGTAAGGAGCGGCGTACTTGGCGTCGACCCAGGCCGGCCCGTGCGGCGTGTTGGTCGGGATGTAGCAAAGGAATGGCTGATTGGCGGCCTTGCGCGCGCCGATCCACGAGATCGCTTCTCGGAACCAGAAGTCGGTGCAATAGCCGTCGAACTTCTTCGGAACCCCGTTGTCCCGATACGTTCCGTTGGCGTAGTCGTTGCTAAATTCGGGCGCCGACGAGATGCCGAAGCCGAGGTGATACTTGGCGGTGTCGAACCCGCGGTCCGTCGGCCGGTAAGGGTACATATCGCCGAGATGCCACTTGCCGAAAATCGCGGTTTTGTAGCCACCGGATTTGAAGACATCGGCCATTGTCGGCAAATCGCGGCGCAGCAGCGCGCGACCGGCGGCGACCGAGCACGCCCGGTTCTTTAACGCGTCGACGCCACTCATCAACTGGCCGCGCGTAGGCGTGCACATCGGCGCGACGTGGAAGTCGGTGAAACGGACGCTCTGTCCGTGCAGACGGTCCATTTGCGGCGTCTTCAGGACCGGATTACCGTGCGCCGACAAATCGCCGTAGCCCTGATCGTCTGTGAGAATGACGATGACGTTTGGCTTGGGGCGGGATTGCGCAAAAGCGACAGTAGCGGCGGCGGCACGGAGAAATTGACGGCGAAGCATAGGGACTCTGCCATCATACGTCAGCCTGCCTTTGGCAGTTGACCTGTATGGGCAGCCGCAACCCCGTTTCTCCCAGTATTCGTCGCGAGTCCGCGCCCTCGCCGTGTCGATATTGCATGCCGTCACTCGAAGGGACTGACTGGTAACGATCCCCCGGCAGAGCCGGGGGCCTTCGTTCGTGAGCCGCTCAAAGCGGCTGGTTGGGGTCGCTGGCGCGGCCCCGTGGTTTAGCACCACCTCAAAGGTGGCGCATCAGTAGTCCAGTTTCAACTGGTCCAATCTGGTATCTTCGGCTTCTTGGCTGCGAATGTAGTTGCGGATGACGGCTTCGTCTCGGCCCACGGTCGAGACGAAAAATCCTCTCGC
>VFZQ01000193.1 GCA_016871135.1 Acidobacteriota bacterium
CCCAAGTCCGAATATCGACCGTCGCGCGCCCCGCATAATCTCCCCGCACCGACCGGCTGCCAACGTTCACCTGCGGCCAAGGCACCGGCGCCATCGTCCCCAACTCGCGCACCTCTACAAACACCCACACATCGGCCGCGCACAAGACCCCATCGCAAGCAGCAGCAATCTACTTGCCAGCGCGAACCTCCACCTTCTCCTTCTCGCCGCCAGTCGCATCAACCCTCACAAACTTCTCCTCTGCATCCAACGCGTATAACTTGTACTTCCCCGGCGGAAGCCCTTTCATCGTGAATTTACCGTCGTCTCCCGCCATCGCGCGACGCCGCCACTGCGCCTGATCCTCGCGCACCGCCCCCACCATCCGCGATGTCGTCTGGTCTGTGTCATCGACAACACTTCCTTCTATCACCGCCGTCGGCTTAGCGACAATACTCTCAAACCGCGGGAAACGCACGCCCAGGAGCCGCACAACTTCGCCCGCTCGAAACCGGCGCTCCGAGAACGCGTTCATCGAGTGAAAATACTCCTCCGGCAAGTCGGCCAGCTCGAACAAGTACGGCTCGCCCGCGCGCATCCAGTACAACGAATCCGGCTTCCACTCCGCGCGCGCCCCATCGGAATACGCCAGCTCCACCATTATCTTCGGCGGCGCCATGCGCCGGTCCAAACCGGCAAAGCGCGGCGTCAGGTTATACCCAGGCTTGCCGATCAATCGCACCCGCTCATTCCGCGCCACGCGCACCTTCATCGACGAACTCTCCACGCCCTCGCGCAGCGACTCAAACACATACTCGCCGTACGGCAGGTTCTCCACGACAAATCCCGACCCGCACTTCACATTCAACTTCGCCAGCCGCTCGCTGACATACTCCTTCCTCCGGTAGACCGCCACATCGGCCCGTTCGCCCGGCAGGCAAAAACGGCCTTCCACCGACACCGCCGCCCCAAACAGCGGCACCTTCGGCACGAACACTTTCCCGATCACCTGCTGCCACCCAAACTCGATCCGAATGCCCGGCTCCGGCTCCTCCGGCTTCGGCCCCGGCCAATACGACCACCCGATCCCCGTTCGCTCCGGCAACTTCTCAAACGCCGCGTCGATCTCGCCGGTCTCTTCCCGAATCGTCACCGCATCAAGCGGTTGATCGATCTTGAAAACGAACTCGCCCGGCGTGTAGCCCGTCAGCACAAACTCGCCATCCTCGCCGACGGCATTTAGAGTATCGACCGGCACAAGCATCCGGTCGCCGCGAAACTTCGTCTCCCGCAGCAGCCGAACGCGCAGCTTCGGCACCGGCTTTTCCGTCTCCGGGTCGAGCAGCACGCCGGTCAACCTCGCCGCGCGCGACAGATACAGCCGCATTGTCATGCCCTTCGATTCCACCGGCAGCAGGATCTCTTGACGGCCTTCCACCGCGATGAAGCCTTCGGCCTTTGCCTCGACGAAATAGGTCCCCGGCCGCTCCACGCGAAACACCGCGCGCCCATCGAAATTCGTCGTCTCCTCGCGATCGCCCCCGTTCGACACGATAACTACCGAAGCGCCGGACAGAGGCTCGCGCGTGCCCCACTCCCGCACCTCGATCGTCACCTTCACCGGATCGGCGGCAAAAACGCCGGCCGCCAAAAGGAACAAGCCGCGGATCATGCATCGATTGACGTATCCACCGCGCCGTTCGTGCAGCGAAAATAAAGACATGCCCAACGACGCCTTCAACGAGCCCAACCTCACCCTCAGCAAAATCTACACCCGCACCGGCGACGAAGGCAAGACTTCCCTCGTCGGCGGCCAGCGGGTCGCCAAGGACGACGCCCGCATCGCCGCCTACGGCGACATCGACGAACTGAACAGCTTCCTCGGCGCCGCCATCGGCTCGATACCGGAAAAACTCAACCCGCTCAAAGCCGAACTCGTCCGCATTCAACACGAGCTCTTCAATCTCGGCTCGCAATTGGCGACGCTGCAAGAAGACCTCCACCCCAACCAACCCGTCATCCGCGCCGAAGACGTCAAACGCCTCGAAGACTCCATCGACGCCATGAACGCCAATCTTCAGCCTCTCCGCAGCTTCGTCCTCCCCGGCGGCGGCCGTCTCAACGCCGAACTCCACATCTGCCGCACCGTCTGCCGCCGCGCCGAGCGCAATCTCATAACCCTTACTCAAACCACCGGGGTATCCTCCGTAGCACTCGAATACGTAAACCGGCTCAGTGATTTTTTCTTCGTCGCCAGCCGCCACGCCAGCCGATTACTCAGCCAACCCGAAACCCTCTGGGAACCCAACCACCGTTCGCAAATATAAGACAACAAAGGAGTCCTAGTACCAGCCGCCCATCGGGAGTTCTACACCTTAGAGCTACTCCATGGATCCAAGTCCCGTTACTGAAAGACGAGTGACCCGTACGTTCACCAAAGGCAAACTGAGACTGTCCGAAACACTCCTCGGAGTCCCAGATGCCCAATACCACGACCTCAATCATCGTTCCCTGCTACAACGAAATTGACGGTTTGCCCCAGCTTATCCGCCGCATCACCGCGATGCGCGAAACGGGACGTATCCCGAACTGGGACCTTTACCTAATCAACGACGGCTCCACCGACGGCACCAAAGAGGCAATCGACCGCCTCGCCGCCGAACACCCCGATTGGATTCGCGCCGTACAACACGAAAAGAACAAAGGCCTCGGCGCCTCGATCCGAACAGGGTTCGCCGCAACGCACGCCCCCATCGTCTGCACCATGGACAGTGACTGCACCTTCGCACCCGAAACGCTCCCTCAAATGGTGGAAATGCTCCACGCCGGCGCCGATCTCGTCACGGCTTCCCCCTGGCACCCCGAAAGCGGCCAGGGCACCGTCCACCCGATGCGAAAAGTCCTTAGCCAAGGCGCTTCCTGGGTCTATCGCCAAATTCTCGGCGACAAAGTTCACAGCTTCACTCCCATGCATCGCGCCTACCGCCGCGAGGTCATCAAGAAGGTCGTGTTCCATTCAGATAATTTCTCGGCTGTCGCCGAGTTCATGGTCCGCACCATCTTCCTCGGCTTCCGCGTTAAGGAACTGCCGATGCCGGTCGACCGCCGCCAGTTCGGCGAGTCGAAAATCAACGTTTTCCAGTCCGTCAAATCACACCTCTCCCTGATGCGGTTGGCGGGCTGGACCTCCCTGACAATGTGGGCCGACGCGAAGTTCGCAGGCGGCCGTCTGGTAATCGAAGAGTAACGAGAAAAGGATTTCCTATGACTCCCCTACGTCATCGTGTTGCAGTGCTCGGAGGCGGCATCTCCGGCCTCGTCAGTGCGTTGCGCTTGCTGCAGCAGGGCAAACACGTGACGATCTTTGAAGCCTCCGGCGAACTCGGCGGTCTCGGCTCGACCTTCGAGCACGAGGGCCACGCCATGGAGCGCTTCTATCACGTCATGTTGAACTCCGACGAGAACCTCCTGCCCCTGCTCCAGGAACTCGACCTCGAAGACCGCATCGTGTGGAAAGAAACCAAAATGGGTTTCCTGCACGGCAAAAAGCTCGACCCGTTCAACACCCCGCTCGATCTCCTGAACTTCGGCGGACTCAGCCTCTGGGGCCGCATCCGCACCGCGATCGGCGGCGCCTATATCGCCAAGTTCTGCAACGATCCGAAGGGCCTCGACTCGATCAGCGTTTCCGAATGGCTCGAAGGTCTCTTCGGCGCCGAAGTCTTCAATCGCTTATGGAAACCGCTGCTGCGCGCTAAGTTCGGCGATCTGTTCGAAGAGGTGCCGGCCTACTGGTTCTGGTCGCGCCTCCGCCGCGAAAAAGGCGGCACCAAGGAAGTGAAAGGTTACGTCCGCGGCGGCTATCGCCTCATCGCCGAACGCCTCGAAAAAGAGATTCACCGGCTCGGCGGCGACATCCGCATGCGCACCCCCGTATTCGCCATTCAAGATACCCCTTGGGATGTGCAGCTAAACGTCAGCGGCCGTTGGGAAGCCTTCGACGCAGCCATCTCCACCCTGCCCATTCCGGTGCTGGGCAACATCGCCCGCGGACCGCTGGCCAACATGCTGCCGAACAAGAATCTGATTTATCAAGGCGTCGTCAACGCCGTGGTGATCATGAAAAAGCGCCTGCAGCCCTACTACTGGAACGCCATCGTGAAGAAGGACTATCCATTCCAGGGTCTGGTCGAAACGACCCACGTCGTCCCCTCTTCGCAGACCGGCGGCCGCCACTTGGTTTATCTCCTCAACTACTGTCAGGCCGACAGCGACGTCTACAACCAGACCGACGGCGACATCCGCTTCCAGGCCCTCAAAGCCCTCCGCGATTTCAACTCGAAATTCCAGCCCGATTGGGTCGAAGACATCAAGGTCTTCCGCACGCCATTCGTCGAACCGATCTGGCCGCTTGGCTACCAGAAGCTGAAGCCCCGCATGCGCGTCGGTGACTCCCGCGTCTACCTCGCTACGACGGCCCAGTGCTACCCCAACGTCAACTCCTGGAACACCATGGTCGGCATCGCCAGCGACACGGCGGCCCGCGTCAAGTTCGATCTCGACAACGTCTACAACGCCCGCAATCGAGCGGAACAGTCACTGGCGCAGTCGCACTAGCAACTCGCGATCGTGCAGATCGATCAACGCCACCGGCCTTCCAGCGGGCTCGACGGCTTCGCGATCGACTGGAACATCCCGACGCGAATCTCATCGGTTCCCTTCATCGACAACACCGGCATCAGCCCCTGCCCGATCATCGTCTCCGCCGCCTTCAGCGTAAACAGCACCTCCGCGCAGGGCTTCAATTCCGGATTGCCGTATTCCGTCCACGTATGCGTCGGCAGACTCCGCACGCTCTGAATCTGTCCCGGCCGCAGATCCCACTTCGAGTGCGAAAACGCCTGCGCAATTAGCATCACGCACACGTACATCGAGTTCGCCCACAAGTAATGCGCGTGCGTCGATCCCTCCGGCATCTCTTCAAAATGGAACCGCTCCAGCGGGCTTGAGTTCTTGCCATAAGGCGAGCGAATCAGAAACCGCGGCATCGCCAATCCCACACGCCTTGCCTCGGGAAACTGCCGGATCTCATTCCACAGGGGATTGTCGATCTCCCACTCATCGTTCTCGGCCAGGTTCGCCGGATTTTTCACTCCCAGAATCGACGCGTCGGCCCCCGCGATAATCGGCGCTCCCGCCAAATCGACGACCATCGAAATCCGCGCGAGCAGTTCGATATCGTCCACCCACGGCCGGAACGCACAATCGCAGCCGATCAACGACCACGGCTCGCCCTGCGGCGTCGTCTTCGCCAAAATCTGATAGAGCCCCGTCTGCTTCAAGTCCGGCGCTGCGGCCAAATCCGCTAGCAACTCCGACTTCGAAACGTCCAGCACATAGATCTTTAATTGCGTGTCCGTCTCGACGTTCCTTACCAGGTAGTCGAGCGCGCGCCACGACGCCTCCACGCCCTGAAACACTGGCTGATGCAGCAACGCCCGCATCTGCGCGCCCGTCTCGGCATCAAGCTGCGCCAGTAATTCTTTCTGCTTCGGATCCTGCCCGGGCACAAGGTGCGGCGCAACCAAATCCTGCACATAGGCCAGCAGCGGATCGCGCGGCCGCGCGCCCTTCGCCGGCGCCGGATCGTCCGCTCCTTCCGCGATCTGATCGAGTATCGAACCGGTGATGATGTCGCTCGTCGCGCGCGCCTCCTTCGGCGCTACCCGAACCAGCCCGCCCAAAATCTCATCGGTCGCCGCCTTCAACGACGCGGGATTCTCCAGCCTTCGCCGCATCGCCTTCATCGCCGGAAAAAGCGCGCACGATTCGTAGAGCGAATCCGGATGCAGATCGTCCAGCGTCGCCACGGGTATGCGCAACTCCGCGCCATGATCTCCCGCCAACGGAACGCGGATCTCGGTCTTTAGCATCGCGGGCAGATTCTCGATCTCATCGCGATCGACGATCATGGGCCGGCGCCCAAGAATCGGTTCGACAACGCCACGGCTGGCGCGCCCCGAAAAATCGCCAAGGATCAGTATGTGAAAGGGTGTGTCCGGTTCAAGCTTTGCGCTCGGACCTTTCTTGGCTGGTTCAACATCCAGTACGACACCGGCGTAAGAGGGTGATGGCATTGGTTTCCTTGCGGCTATATAACGCCGCTGCCGTATTATAACTCCAGCCTGCTAAGATGGGCGGGCGATGAGCAATTTTGTTCCGTCCACCACGGCTCCGCTGGATGTTTCGGATCCGGCATTGATCCGCCGCGTCGCGGAACAAATGGCGGCGATGGGTTTTGCAGAAGACATGCGGATCGCCGATGGCGAAACGCAGCCGGACTCCGCGGCGGCTTGCCTGGCGCGCTGTTTCGCTTTGGATGCCCCAACACCGGAATCCACATTGCGCGAGCGCCTCGGTAACGAACTGGTAGACACCTGCTTTCGGCTCGGATTACTCGTGCGCCGCGGATCGTTGGCCGCCGGCGCGGTTTGCTTCGTCCCGGCGGGGGACGCCACGGTCTTTTTCGACCACCCGCATCCAGACACCGAGCAGGGCATGCGGCACTTCGTGATGGGACCCGGCGGCACCACGCAGAAGCTGATCGGATCGATTCCCAAACGGCGGCGAAAACGGATCCTCGATCTGTGCAGTGGCAGCGGCGCGGCGGCCTTCAGTGCGGCTCTGTATGCGGACGAGGCCGTCGCGGCGGACTACAATGAGCGCGCCCTCAACCTGGCCCGATTCGGCGCCTCCTGGAATGGGCTCCAACACGTCGGCGTCCGTTTCACGGATCGATTTTCCGGCATTGCGGGCGAAACGTTCGACTTGATCGTCTGCAACCCGCCGTTTGTCGTGAATCCCGCGAACGCGTCGATGTTCTTGAGCGCCGGCATGGGCGGCGATCTTTTCTCCGAACACATCGTCCGGGGCATGGCGGCCCATCTTTGCGAGGGAGGCTTCGCGCATCTGCTCTGCGATGTCGTGGCCACCGCGCGTCAATCTTCACCGGAGCGTTTGGTCGAATGGCTCACCGCGAATGGATGCGATGCGATGCTTTTTCCGAGCCCGCCAAAAGGCCCCAGCGAATACGCGGAGTCATGGATGCCGCCCAGCCCGGAGCGCGACGCCGACGGCTTCCGCGACGAGCGTGCGCGCTGGATTCGGTACTACGACGAGTCCGGTTTTCTCGCGTTTCAGCGATTCCTGGTCGTCTTGCGAAAGCGAACTCCGTTCGATACGGATCCACCCAACTGGACTCGGATCATTGACATGCCCAACGTGCAACAATTCTACGGCCACCACATCTTGCGGTTGTTTGCCAATGAAGACCTCCTCCGCGCCGGCGAACCCGCATTGCTCGCAGCAAGGCTCAAACTCGCCCCCGACGCGAGGCTCAGCGTGCAGTTCTTTCCCAACGAAACGCGATGGATTCCGGAAAGCTCCTCGCTCCGCCTGACCGGTGGACTCGACCACGAGGCGCAGGTCGCGAACGTACTCGGGCTGGCCGCGTCGAGACTTGACGGATCGATCACCGTCGACGAGTTTGTATCCTCTTTCGCGTCGCAAGCCGGCGGCGAAGACGCGCATTCCATTCAGCGGGCGATTCTCGATGCGCTTTCGCGATTGCTAAGCCTCGGTTTTCTCGCGCCCGTTGAGTTCTTCTCGACCGAGGGCGCCCCATGAGCCGCCCGCTCGATGGAATTCTGGTCCTCGACCTCACCCGCGCCGTCGCCGGGCCAATGTGCACAATGCATCTGGCCGATCTCGGCGCGCGCGTCATAAAAGTCGAAGAGCCAGGTGGTGACGAAACCCGCCGCTGGGGCCCTCCCTTCGTCGATGGCGACGCCACGTACTTCCTCGGCCTCAACCGCAACAAGGAAAGCGCCGCTCTCGATCTCAAGAACCCCGCCGATCTCGCCCTCGCGCAACGCATCGCCGCCCGCGCCGATATCATCGTCGAGAACTTCCGCCCCGGCGTCGCCGCGCGCCTCGGCCTCGGCCATGAAGAGTGGTGCGCCAAACGGCCCGAGCTAATCTGCGCCTCCGTCTCCGGCTTCGGCCAAACGGGCGAAGACGCCCACCGTCCCGGCTACGATCTCATCGTGCAAGCGGCGTGCGGCCTGATGCACACCAGCGGCGGCCGCGTGTCGTTCCCCGTCGCCGACGTCCTCGCGGCATTGTACCTGCAAAACGGAATTCTGACCGCGCTCTACCGCCGCCGCGAAACCGGCATCGGCGGTTACATCGACGTGTCGTTGATGGAAGCGCTCTACGCCGGCATGTCGCCCCTCGTCTCCGAAGTTCTGATGGCCGGCAGTGATCCCGAACCGAAGGGAACCGCCCACGCCAACATCGTGCCCTATCAGGTCTTTCAAGCGTCCGACTGCGGCGTTGCCATCGGCGTCACCAACACGCGCATCTGGGAGCGCTTCTGCCACGTGCTCGAACGCGAGGACTGGCTCGCCGATCCGCGCTTCACCGGTAACGGCGCGCGCAACGAAAATCGGGAACTACTCATCAGGATGATCGAGCCGGTAATCGCCGCCAAACCCGCCCGTGAA
>VFZQ01000194.1 GCA_016871135.1 Acidobacteriota bacterium
CCGTGATTACGGATCAAGAAGAAGGCTTCGACGGCTTCGTCATTCTGTCGGTGGAGGGCCTGCCTGAAGGCGTTCGCGCCACGCCCGGTACGGAGGTCGAACCCGACTCGCCGCCGCAGGAGTCGATGGGCAAACGCGAGCGGTTCACGACGAAGAGCCAGAAGGCGACGCTCATCTTGTTCGCCGATCCCGCTGCCGCGTCGATGAAGACGCCCGTTGTTGGCCGCGTCTTCGCGCAACCGGTCATCAAAGGGAAGCTCGGCGATCGCATCTTCGTTAAAGCTATTCCGATATTCGTTGTAAAAGGAGCCGCATGAGGTTCGCGTTCTTTTTCACTGGCATTGCGCTGGCCGCCGTTCCGGAGTTGGTCAGCGTGCGCATCGTGCCCGCCGAAGCGGCGCTGATCGGCAAAGGCTCGTCGCAACAGTTCGCAGTGATTGGCAAACTGCGCGACGGCACCGAGACCGATGTCACCGGCGATTCGGCCTTCACCGTGAGCGCGCCGAACGTCGCAACGTTTCGCGAAAACGGGCGCGTGTTCGCGGCCGCCGATGGCGCGGCGCGCGTACAAGCGACGGTTGCAGGCAAGGCCGCATCGGCAAAAATCGACGTGCGGCGTTCAACGGAGGCAAAACCGTTCAGCTTCGCGCGCGACATCGCCGAGATATTCACGCGGCGCGGCTGCACGGCGGCACAGTGCCATGGCGGTGTGAAGGGGCAAGCGGGATTGAAGCTCTCCGACAATGCGATTCATCCCAAGGAAGATTACCGCTGGATCGTCGAAGGCGGGATTTTTCAAGTGCTCACTTCCGAGTCCGGCGGGCCGAAGATTCCGCGCATCGATAACGCCAAGCCGGAACAAAGCCTGCTGCTGCGCAAGGCGTCGATGGAGACTCCACATGGAGGCGGCAAACGATTCGCGAAAGACTCCGACGACTATCAAGCTATTCTCAACTGGGTGCGCGCGGGCGCGCCGTATGGCGAAGCCGCGGCGGCCGATGCGGCGCGCGTGGTAAAACTCGAGACGTTTCCGCGCGAGGTCGTCGGACCGCCGGCTCGCAAACAACGCATTCTCGTCACGGCGCATTTCTCCGATGGACACACCGAAGACTACACGCATCGCGTCAGCTATTCGGCGGCCGATAGTGAAATCGCGCGCGTGACGGCGAGCGGCGAATTGGAAACGCAGAAGCCGGGCGAGACCGCGGTGCTGGTGAAGGCGGCTGGGCGCAGTCTGCGCGTCGGTGTCGGAGTGATCGGGCCGGCCGTCGCCAACTATCCGAAAACGGTTTCGAAAAATTTCATCGACGATGAAGTCTTCGCGAAGCTGCGCCGGTTTAACATCGTGCCCTCGGGTTTGACGACCGACGCGGAGTTCATTCGCCGCGTTTGTCTGGACATCACGGGCCGCATTCCGCCGCCGGCTCGCGTCGCGGAATTTCTTGCCGATAAAGATCCGCGCAAGCGCGCGAAGTTGATCGACACGCTGCTCGAATCGCCCGAGTACGTCGACTACTGGACGTTCCGCATTTCCGATATTTTCCGCGTGGCGATCTTCCCGGTCGGCATCAACCCGAAGTGGACGCAAGACTACTCGGAATGGATTCGGGGCGCCATCGAGCGCGATCGTCCTTACAGCGAGGTTGCGTCGGAGCGCATCGCCGCGCAGGGCTACAGCCCGGCGTCGCGCCACTATTTGCCGTATCTCGTCATTCCTCCCGCCGAGAATATGATGGGCGAACAGGTGCGCATCTTTATGGGCCGGCGGCTGGATTGCGCGCAATGCCATGATCATCCTTACGAAGGCTGGACGCAGAATCAGTTCTGGGGACTGACCGCGTTTTTTGGCCCGATGTTCAAGTTGGGCGGAAACCCGGACTCGGTGATCTTCGATTTTCCGGAAGGCAAAGAGGTTGCGGCCGATGTACCGGTGCCCACGCCGCTCGGTGTTTTTCATCCGCGTACCAAGGAGAAGGTGCAACCGGCGCTGCTTGACGGAACGGTGTACCCGTTTGAGAAAACCGAGTTCCCGCGACGCGAGTTGGCGAAGTGGATAACCTCGCATCCGTACTTTGCAGAGGCTGCCGTAAACCGTATCTGGTCAGGGTTCTTCGGCCGCGGCTTCGTGAATCCGGTCGACGATTTCCGCTCGACAAATCCACCGAGTCATCCGGAACTTCTGGCGAAACTTGGCGGAGAATTCGCGCGAGGCGGGTATCGATTCAAGAACATCATCCGATTGATTGCGAACTCGCGCGCCTATCAACTCTCGGCATCACCCGAACCTTCGAACGCCGCCGACAAGATCAACTTTTCTCACGCGTGGCCGCGCGCGCTCGACGCTGAGATTTTGCTTGACGCGATCGCCGATGTGACCGGCGTGCGAGAGCGATTCTCGGTCGGCACCAATCGCGGCGAGTGGCGCGGCGGCAAGGCCCCGCTTGGCACTCGCGCCGTCGAATTGAAGGAGAGCGACATCTACGCAACGGCGTTTTTCGACGCGTACGGGAAGCCGAATCGTTACTCGGTGCCCGAGCGCGACGTGTCGCCGAAGCTGGCGCAGGCGCTGCATTTGCTCGCGGGCACGACTTACAACAATACGTTGTGGGCTGACGGTTCGCGCGCGAGGAAGCTCGTCGCGCGGGGAGCGTCAACGGGCGAAATCATCAGCGAGTTCTACACCGCCGCGTTTTCGCGCGCGCCGTCGAAGGACGAGTCGGCTGCGCTGGAGAAGATGATCGCGGCCGCGCCGAACCGGGAACAATCCATACAGGATATGGTTTGGGCTATCATCAGTTCACGCGAGTTCGCGGAGAATCATTAGAGGAGCCGCATGTTTCAAACGCAATCGAAATGGACACGCCGCGACTACATTCGCGCCGGTTCGCTTGGTTTCTTTGGCCTCCATTGCGGCCTTCATGCCGCGCCCGCGAAGGCGAAATCGTGCATTCTGATTTGGCTTGAGGGCGGTCCCGCGCAGATGGACACCTTCGACCCGAAGACGAATAGCAACTTCCGGCCGATCGCGACGAACGTCGCGGGCATTCAGGTTTCGGAGTTGTTGCCGCAGTTGGCCAAGCGAATGGACAAGCTGGCGCTGGTGCGTTCCATGAGTTCGTTTGGCGACGATCATCCGCAAGCGGTCCATTACGCGGCGACGGGGCATTTGCACAATCCGGCGATGCAGTTCCCAAGCCTCGGCGCGATTGTTGGCAAAGAGCTAGGCTCGAAGAATGCGATGCCGCCGTACGCGATCGTTCCGAAGTGGGAATCGGGCCGGCAGTATGAAGAGTATTTCCGGTCCGCGTTTCTCGGCGCCGACTACGACCCGATGTTGATTCCGGATCCGTCGAAGGGTAAGTTTGAAGTGGCCGACATGGGATTACCGAAGTCGGTGACGCCGGCGGCGATCGATAGCAGACAGGCTTTCCGGCAAGTGATCGAACGCGAGTATCGCGCGCGCGTTGAGAGCGCCGAACACGCGAAGCTCGATACGTTCCAGAAGAAGGCGCTCGAAATGCTGCTGACGCCGAGCGTGCGCGATGCGTTCGATCTTTCCAAAGAGACCGATAGAACGCGCGACAGCTACGGACGCGATAGCGTTGGGCAAAGCCTGTTGTTGGCGCGGCGGCTGGTTGAAGCTGGGACGAGATTTGTCACCGCGGCGGGTTATCACGGCAGTTCGTGGGACACGCACACCGACAACGACCGGTTGCATCGCGACCGGCTGACGCCGCCGCTTGATCGCGGTTTGTCGGCGTTGATCGACGACCTTGTCGCGCGCGGGCTTTACGACGAAACGATGATCGTGGTGATGGGCGAGTTTGGCCGAACGCCGCATATCAACGCGGGGCTGGGGCGCGATCACTGGCCGAAGTGCTGGTCGCTGGCGCTTGGCGGCGGAGGGCTTCGCACCGGGATTACGGTTGGCAAGAGCGATGAGCGCGCGGCGAATGTGGTGGAACGAAAAACGTCGATTGGCGATCTGTTCGCGACTGTGTACAAAGCGATGGGCATCAACTGGACGGCGGAGTACATGACGCCGATCGGGCGGCCGATCAAGATCGCGAATTCGTTTGAAGACACAACGGGCGAGCCGATTCGGGAACTATTCGCCGGTTGATCGCGATGAAGTTCTGGTTGCTGTTTTCGGTTGTCCTGGCGGCGCAGCCGGCGCGCGCGATTCTGGAGTCGAAGTGCATCGTGTGTCATGGGCAGACGCGGATGTCGGGATTGGATTTGCGCGACGCAGAGGGATTGGCGCGCGGCGGTTCGCGCGGCCCAGCCGTTGTGGCGGGCAATGCGGAAGCGAGTCTGCTGTACCGAGCCGTGCGGCGCGAAGGCGAGTTGAAGATGCCGCCGGGGCGCGAAGCTCTTTCTTCCGCGGAAGTTGACGTTGTACGCGACTGGATTAATGCGGGTGCGCGCTTTGATGGAACTGTTTCGAAGACTGCGTCGTGGTGGTCGTTCCGCGCGCCGGTGCGGCCTCGTTCGGGCAATTCCATCGACGATTTCGTGAACGCGCGGGCGGCGGCGAAGGGGCTTCCGCTGGCGGCTGAAGCATCGCGCGCGGTGTTGGCGCGGAGAGCGTATTTCGATTTGCATGGCTTGCCGCCGACGCCCGAAGAGGTCGACGCATTTGTTGGTGACGGGTCCGCGAATGCCTATGAGAAGTTGATTGACAATTTGTTGGCGTCACCGCGCTACGGCGAGCGGTGGGGGCGATACTGGCTCGATCTGGTGCGGTACGCGGATACTTCGGGGTTTGAGACCGATCACTTCTTCGTGAATGCGTGGCGGTTTCGAGACTACGTGATTCGCGCGTTCAACGCGGACAAACCGTACGACGTGTTCGTGAGAGAGCAGATCGCGGCGGACGAGATCTGGCCGATGGATGTTGATCTGGAAGGCACGTCGAAGTTTCCGAAGGAGAAGGAGGAGAATCAGAACCGGCGCATTGCGACGGGGCTGTTCACGATCGGTTCGTTTCCAATCGAGTACACCTACTACGGCGACCAGTTCCGCACGGAGTGGGCGGCTGAAGCAGTGGACACGATCGGCGCGGCGTTCCTCGGACTAACCGTCGGTTGCGCGCGTTGTCACGACCACAAATTCGACGCGATCTCGCAGCGCGACTATTACTCGATGACGGCACTTTTCGCGGGAAGCGCGGAACGAGAGATACAGCTCGGCTCGTTGTTCGATGTGCAAACAAGCACGCGGAGTTTTCCCTTGCTGGCGCAGGCTGAGGCTTATAAACAAATGGCCCGGCGCGGCGGCGGCAATCGCGCGGAGTTGCTGCAGAAGATCGGCGAGGCGTACTTGCGCGCACCGGCGCGGCCGCCAATGGCGAGTGTATTGGGTCACGAGGAAGTCGTGCGCGATACACACATCCTGCTGAAGGGCGATTTCAAGAATAGAGGCGCGAAGGTCGAGCCTGGATTTATCGCGGCGTTAAACGCGGGGCCCGCTATCAACGAGCCGAAGGGCGTGCGCTTTATTCCGGAGCGGCGCAAGGCGCTGGCCGAATGGTTGACCGCGAAAGACAATCCGCTGTTAGCGCGCGTGATGGTGAATCGCATTTGGCAGGGACATTTCGGCGAGGGCCTGGTGCGAACGCCGAACGATTTCGGAAGGCAGGGCGAAGCGCCGACCGATCCGGAGTTGCTGGATTGGTTGGCGGTCGAGTTTGCGGAAAAGCGTTACTCGATGAAGGCGATGCACAAGGCGATCCTTCTTTCGGCGGCGTACCGGCGATCGAGCGTGGCGCCGGAGTCGGTGCTTCGTGCAGATCCGGAAAACTTGTATCTGACGCGGCAGAATCGAAGGCGCTTGGACGCCGATGCGATTCGTGATTCCACGCTCGCGGTTGCGGGCACGTTGAACCTGAAAATGGGCGGCGTGGGTGTGATTCCGAAACTCACCGCCGAGGAGTTGCAGGCGGCGCGGATGCCGAACTTGTGGCCGGTGCATCCCGATCCGGCCGAACATAACCGGCGCAGCGTGTACTTGCAGATGAAGCGCTCGCTCACGCTGCCGATGTTGCAGATCTTCGACGCGCCGGATTCGGCGACGAGTTGCGCGCGGCGCGAGCGATCGACGGTCGCGCCGCAAGCGTTGGCGATGATGAACAGCGAGTTTAGTTCGGCACGCGCGGAGGAGTTCGCGAAACGCGTGCAGGGCGCGGACCCGATTGGCAAGGCGTGGAAGATTGCGTTCGGACGAATGCCATCGACGGATGAACGCGACACGGCGGCGTCGTACCTCGAGCGCAATTCCCTGCCCCGGTTGTGCCTGTTGATTCTGAACATGAGCGAGTTTATTTATGTCGACTGAATCATCGCGAAGAGCATTTCTGCAGAGCGCGGGACTTGGAATCGGCTGGCTCGCGGCGCAGAACCTGCTGCACGGCGCGGCGCCGCATTTTCCGGCGAAGGCGAAGCGAGTGATTTCGCTGTTCATGCAGGGCGGGCCGAGCCAGGTGGACACGTTCGATCCGAAGCCGTTGCTGGCGAAGCTGCACGGGCAACATCCGCCGGAGAGCTTCGGAAACGTCGATTTTCAGAATGGGAAATTCCGAGACACGGTGATACTGGGATCGAAACGGACGTTTCGAAAGTTCGGGCAGTCAGGGCTGGAAGTATCGGATCTGTTCCCGCACACGGCGAAGCATGCCGACGAGCTTGCCGTCATCCGCAGTTGTTATCACGAAGGGTTTACGCACTCTCAAGCGCAGTTCCTGATCAACAGCGGTTGGCCTCGGATCGGGCGGCCGAGCGTGGGCTCATGGATTTTGTACGGGCTGGGATCGGAGAATCAGAATCTGCCGGGATTTGTTGTGCTGCTTGAAGGCGGCGTGCGCTCGGGTCCGGCGGTGTATGGCAACGGGTTTCTGCCGACCGAGTATCAGGGCACAACGTTTCGGCCGGTCAAGAATCCGATCCTGAACTTAACGCCGCCGGCGGGCATGGATGAAAAGTCGCAGCGAGACTTGCTCGATACACTGCGCACGATCAACCGGCGTCACGCGAGCGAGCGAAATCAAGACCGCGAGTTGAAGGCGCGCATGGAGAGTTACGAACTCGCGTTTCGCATGCAGATGGCCGCGCCGGAGGCGAGCGATATTTCGAGCGAGTCCGAGGCGACAAAGAAGTTGTACGGGCTCGATAATCCCGATCCGGTGGGCGTTTCATTCGCGAGCCGATGTTTGATGGCGCGCCGTTTGGCCGAGCGCGGGGTGCGTTTCGTGCAGGTGTGGTCGGGCAACGGAATGAACGAGACAGATTGGGACGGGCACATCGCGTGCGACAAGAATCATCTGGCCAAAGCGGGACAGACCGATCAGGCGGTGGCAGGGCTATTGACCGACCTGAAGGCACGCGGGTTGTTGGATTCGACGCTTGTGATTTGGGGCGGCGAGTTTGGTCGCAGCCCGGTTTCCGATGGCGGCAACAACGGCGCCGAGGGCCGCGACCACAATCCGTACGGCTTCACGATTTGGATGGCGGGCGGCGGTGTGAAAGGCGGACGAGTGATCGGCGCAACCGATGAGTTGGGGCTGCGCGCGGTCCATGACAAAGTGCATTTGCACGATCTGCACGCCGCAATCCTCGGCTTGATCGGCCTCGATCACACACGAGTGACGTTTCCGTATTTGGGCCGGGATTTCCGGTTGACCGATGTCGGCGGAGACTTGAAGCTGTTCAAGCGGCTGACGGCGTAACGGCTACTTACGCTGCAACGACTGGATGTATTCAACGACGCGGCGCGCGCGAACCAGACCCAGGTCCTGGTCGTTCTCGACGTGGCGGAATAGCGGCCCCCATACGGGCATTTCGCGCGAACCGTGAGCGGCCGCCAGCTTGCCCGTGCCGAGGATGAACGCTTCGAGTTCCGTCGTTGGGAACTTGCCTTTGCGGCGAACGATGATTGTTAAGTCGGGAACTCCGGATCGGATCGCGGGCGCGACAGGGCCGTTGCCTTTTCCGTCGAGACCGTGACAGCTCGCGCAGTAAGCGTTGAAGATCTCTTTGCCATCGAGCGTTGTAATCAGTTTACGCGGGGACCGATCTTGCGCCATGCAGCCGATCACGATGAAGAGAAGTGAAACGAATCGCATATTCGTAACCTCCTATCTACAGTTCAACCACATTTTGCGAACAAACGCCAGCCCTGTATACTAAGCCGGTGGATAGCGCAGCGCTGTTGCAACGGTTGGTTCGAACGAATTCGGTGAATCCGGCGCTGATGGAAAACGGCCCTGGCGAACCGGGCGTCGTCTCGATCCTTGAAGAGGTCCTGGCGCCGCTGCCGGTGACAGTGAAACGTCTTGAAGGCATGGCGGGGCGGCCCACGCTGGTGGCCGTGTTGAAGGGCAACGGCGACGGCCCGAGTCTGTTGTTCAACGCGCACACCGATACGGTCGGCGTGGAGAATATGGCCGATCCGTTCGACGGGCGCATCGAAAGCGGGCGCTTGTATG
>VFZQ01000195.1 GCA_016871135.1 Acidobacteriota bacterium
GAAAGGTGAGCGAATAGCATGGCGGTCTTCAAGCGCGGAAAGAAGTGGTGGTACAAGTTCGTCTGGAACGGCGAACTCATCCGGGAGAGCACGAAGCAGACGAATAAGCGGGTTGCCGAACAGATGGAGTCCGCCCATAAGACGGCGTTAGCGAAGGGTGAAGTCGGCATCCGCGACAAAGCGCCTGTACCGACACTGAAGGACTTCGCAGAGCAGGACTTCAAGCCGTACATTGAGGCGCGCTTTCCGAGCAAGCCGAAGACGTTGGAGTACTATCGAACGGGCTTGAAGAACCTGAACGGCTACGTTCCTCTTGCCAATGCCAAACTCGACGAGATCAGCGCGGAGAAGATATGCGGCTTCGTGGCGAAGCGGCGGGAAGCGGGATTGGAAGTCTCCAGCATCAACCGGCAATTGGAGGTGTTGCGGCGTATGCTCAAGCTTGCGATGGAGTGGGGCAAAGTCGAGAAGGTGCTGCCGAGAGTTGAGATGCTGCCGGGAGAGAAGCACCGGGACCGAGTCCTCACGATAGCCGAAGAGTCCGCATATCTCGAAGCGGCAACTGCGATTGGGGAACAGATCCTGGAGTCCTACAGGCGCGCGCTTGAGGGTATCCGGGCCACCATGAGGGGCGAAGAACCGATCCGGCCCGAAGATCCTTTCCTGTTGCGAGACGTGACTACCATCCTCACCGACTGCGGATTGAGGCCGGAAGAGTGCTTCCGCCTTCGATGGGAGTACGTCAGGGATGGCGCGGTCCATGTCCCCTTCGGGAAGACGGAGAGCGCGCGTCGGACGATTCCGTTGACCGCACGGGCGGCGGCTCAGTTGGAGATGCGGCGCGCGGTGGTGAAGGGGGAGTGGGTCTTCCCGGCATCCACCCGGAGCGGGCATATCGAGAAGTCGAGTCTCAAGAAGCAGCACTCAAAAGCTTGCAAGCTGGCGAAGGTGGCAGACTTCCCGCTGTACACTTTCCGCCACACGTGCTTGACGCGATGGGCGGCGTACATGGACCCGTACACGCTGGGATACCTCGCGGGACACAGTGACTTTTCAACCACCCGGCGCTACGTTCACCCGCAAGCCCACACCATCATGGAAGCCATCGAGCGCGCTCGAAAAGCTCAAGGTGGGCACAGAAATGGGCACAATGCCGAAAAGCCAGCGGCGGACGAACGCGCTTCACTGTCGATAATTAATTGATTGGTAAAGGGTTAGATGGTCGGGGCGAGAGGATTCGAACCTCCGACCTCCTGGTCCCGAACCAGGCGCTCTAGCCAGGCTGAGCCACGCCCCGACGGCGTTGTTATACGGTCCTTTCATCATATCGCTCTGGCCCCCCGGTAGCAAGTTGCGATACGATGATCCCAGTCATGAATCGCCGCACCTTGCTCTCCACCATCCCCGCCGCCGCCTTCGCGCCGCTCGCCGCCGCTCCCAAAATCGACTCCTCCGCTGGCTTCCGCCTCGGCGTCGCCACCTACTCCCTGCGCGGCTTCGTGCGTCCGCAAGCCATCGAGATGTTGAAAGAGCTCCAAATCGACACTGTGTCCCTCAAAGAGTTCCACGCCAAGATCAAGGGCGATCCCGCCGAATGGACCCAGGCTCGCAAGGACCTCGAAGCCGCCGGCATTCGCGTCGCTTCGGTGGGCAACATTACCATGACCACCGATACCGACGAAGAGATCGAACACAACTTCAAATACGCGCAGTCGTTCGGCGTCGAGGGCATCGTGATGGCGCCCAACAAGCAGACACTGCCGCGTATTGAAAAGTTCGCCAAGAAGTACAACATCAAGGCGATGATCCACAACCACGGCCCCGAGGACAAGAACTTCCCCACGCCGCAGTCGGTACTCGACGCCGTCAAAGGCATGGACGAACGCATGGGCTGCTGCATAGACGTCGGCCACACCGGGCGCACAGGCGTCGATGTCGTTGGCTCGCTGAAGATAGCCGGGAAACGCCTGCACGACATCCACATGAAGGACCTGGCCAAGATGATGGAGAAGGACTCGCAGGTCGCCGTCGGCGAAGGCTCGATGCCCGTCGCCGCGATTTTCAAGCAACTCCGCCAGATGAAATACGCCGGCTGCGTGAATCTCGAATACGAAATTAATCTCAAGAACCCGCTGCCCGGAATGATTAAGAGTTTCGCCTACATGCGCGGCGTGCTGGCAGGTATGCAATCCTAGTCATTCGGCTAGGATGACGACGCGATCGATTGGGGATGACGTTCGCTTTGGGTTACGCCTTCTCTGGCGGCACCCCGGTTTTTCCGCGCTTGCACTCATCACGCTCGCTCTCGGGATCGGCGCCAACACCGCCGTATTCAGTCTCGTCCGCGGCGTCCTATTGAAGCCGCTTCCCTTCACTGCTCCCGAGCACCTGCTCTGGATCGGCGGCAAAGAAGCGCGCACCACTGAGAAAGCCGGCATATCCATCCCCGACCTCCTCGATGTTCGCGAACAAGCGCGCGCGCTGAACGCCGTCGCGGCCTATTCGTTCCTGTCCGAGAAGCTCGTAATGAACGGCGCCGGCGAGCCGGAGCAGATCGACGGGTCGCGCGTCACGGCCAATTTCTTCGACGTGCTCGGGGTCGCGCCCGCGCACGGCCGTGGCTTCCGCGAAGGCGACGATCGCCTCGGCGGGCCGCGAGTCGCGGTCCTCAGCCACGCGCTTTGGACGCGGAGCTTTAGCGCAAATCCGGGCGCCGTGGGCGGCACGATTATTCTCAACTCGATCTCGCATCAGATTGTCGGCGTCATGCCCGAAAGCTTCGCGTTTCCGCGCGGCGCCGCCGTTTGGGTCACGGTGCAGAACGGAGCCGCGTCGACGAAGATCCGCGAGGCTCGCTCGTTCCTCGCTATCGGCCGCGTCGGCACGGGCCGCTCCTTGGCGATGGCCGCGCAGGAGCTCGACGGCATCGCACGGCGGCTCGGCGAGACATACCCAACCTCGAATCACGACTACCGCTTCGAAACCGCACCGCTCGCCGAAGCGGTTACCGGCGAGGTCCGCGGCACACTGCTTTTGCTTGCCGGCATCACGGCGTTCCTGCTGCTGATCGCCGCCGCCAACATCGCCAATCTTCTGCTCTCGCGCGCGACGGGCCGCAAACGCGAAGTCGCGATTCGCCACGCCAGGGGCGCTAGCGCCGCGGCGATTGTCCGGCAACTGCTCGTCGAAAATATCGTGTTGTCCATCGCCGGTGGACTGATTGGCAGCGGCTTCGCGTGGTGGGCGATACGCGGTCTGCACGTCTGGAATCCGCCGCAATTGCCCCGCGTCGATGAAGTCGCGCTCGATCCCGCCGCGCTGCTCTTCGCGCTCTTCATCTCCCTTGGCACGGCGCTCGCGTTCGGCCTCGCACCCGCGTTGCAAGCGGTGAAAGAGGATCAGTTCGAAGCGCTGAAGGACGCCGGCACGCGCGGCGGCGGCGAAGGCTCCGGCCGCGCGAAGCTGCGCAATATTCTCGTTGTCGCCGAGATCGCGATGGCCGTCGTGCTGCTGTCGGGCGCGGGATTGCTGCTCGAATCGCTGCGCCGCATGCTCGCCGTCGATCCAGGCTTTCAAACCACGAGCGCCGTAACCACAGAACTGACGCTGCCCTTGCGCAAGTTCCGTTCGCTCGACGGCTGCACGCAGTTCGTCGACGCCTATCTGCAACGAATCCGCGCACTGCCGCAAGTCGCCGCCGCGGGCTCGGCCGTTGCTCTGCCGATGGGGTCGGTCTACGCGTACTACGAATTCCGCATCTCCGGCGATCCCGCTACCGGCGCGCCCGCCATGGCCGGACAAACCTCGGTCACGCCCGGCTACTTCGAAGCCATGGAAATTCCGCTGAAACAGGGCCGCCTGTTCGAACCGCGCGACAACAAGGACGGCGCTAAGGCCGCAATCATCAGCGAGCCGATGGCGCGCCAATACTTCGCCGGGCGCAATCCAATCGGCCAGCGATTGCAGATGATCATCGGCGGGCAAGTGGCGTTCGAAGGTGAGATCGTCGGCGTGGTCGGCGGCGTGCGGCACCAAAATCTCACGCAGCCGCCGCGCATCGAGTTCTATTTGCCATTCGCGCAATCGCCATATCCGATCGCCAACATCGTCGTGCGGCGCCGCGGCGGAAGCGCCGACGGAATGGCGGCGGCGATGAAGCAAGTCATGCGCGAACTGGACCGCGACATCCCGCTCTATCGCATCCGGCCGATGGACGATGTCGTTCTCGAATCCGCGTCCGAAGCGCGCGCCCGCGGCTTTCTAACCGGACTATTCGCGCTCGCCGCGCTCCTGTTGGCCAGCATCGGAATCTACGGCGTGATGTCGTACGCGGTCAGCCGGCGCGCGCAGGAGATCGGCATTCGCATGGCCGTCGGCGCGACGCCGCTGGAAGTGCTCGGCATGGTTCTGGCGCAAAGCGGCAAGCTGGTCGCGCTGGGCCTCGTCATCGGTCTCACCGCAACGCTTGTGCTCGGGCGTCTGTTGACGACGATGCTCTTCGGCGTTGAGTCGTTTGACGCAACCGTCCTCGCCTCCGTCAGCGGCGTGCTCGTTGTTGTCGCGATTTTCGCCAGCGCCATCCCGGCCGCTCGCGCCGCTCGCATCGATCCCGTGCGCGCGCTTCGCCAGGAGTAGCGGCGCCCGGTCAAACGACAAATAGCGGGATCGAATCCGACAACCGCCGAATATCGACCGGATCGCTGGTCACCACGACATCACCAGCTCTCTCCGCGCAAACGACGACGTGAGCATCGACAATCTCCGCCAACCTGGAGCGCGCCAGCAATCGGCCGACCGCTGTTGCGTCAGGCCCATCGAGCGGGATGAGGTCCGTACCGGCGTGACGAAGGAGCCGCGACAACTGAGCCTGTCTCGCGGGATTACGCATTGCCTGCGCCAGCGCAGTCGCCGGGATAGTAATTCTCAATCCAAGCTGTTTCGCCTTCGCGAGCATGGAAAGAACTCGGCGATCGTCTCGGTGAAGGGCGATCAGTCCCCCTGCGTCGAACGTGATTCCGTTCACGCCGCTTTCTTATCCTTGCCCGCCTTACGTGGCTTCGCCGTTAGAATCTCTTCGGTCCAAGCGTGTTCCTCCTTTGTTAACGGGCCGCCCGTTCTCTGGAGCGCTTCCTCAAGCATTTCGTCCCAACCCCTGGAGTCCGCTAACGCAACGCCAATTGCGTGTTTCACAAAAGCGGACGTGCTGGCGGTCTGCTTGGTCTTAACGAGCGCCCGGATCTCCTTGAGCTGGGCGTTGTCCACCGTGATGGTGATCTTGGTAGTCGCCATACCAAGAACCATACCACATGGCCATCCTACAAATTCAGCGCCTTCTCCATCGCCTCTAGAGCCCGTTCCGCATAGCCTAGATGCTGCTTCGCACCGTCGATATTGCCGCTGTTCAGCGCCGACTCCGCTCGGTCCATCTCAAATCCAACGCGCTGCGAGGAACTGCCCAAATCCGCCCGCGGACTCAAGCCGTCCCGCGCCATGCTCTGCCGCAACGACTCATACGCCGTCTTCGCCGTCGCATAGCGCTGCGCCATCTGGATCATGCGGGTCCGCAACTCGCCGATTGCGGCCTGATCAACCGCCGGCTTCGCGGGCGGCTGATACGACTGCTGTTGCACAGGTGGGGGCGGCTGCACAACGGTAACCGGCGGCGGTGCGGGATCGGAGGTCTGCGCGACCGAAGTCGCCTGCTGCGGCTGCTGGCGCTTCTCCGGCAATGCTCCGCCCGCTCGCGCCGCGGTTGTGGCCGGCGGCGGGACAATGGCCGTCGGACTCGGATCCGGCTGCTGGGTGGTTGGCGGTTGCGCGGGATCGGACGCCTGTCGCTGCGGCGTCACCGGCTGCTCTACCTGCCCCTGCGCGCGCGCCTTCAAGAACTTCGGCACATAGATCGCCAGCCCCGCCAATACTGCGATTGTCGCCAGCGAACCCACAACCATATAGATGCCGCGCGAGGAACTCGAGGCGGGCGGCGGAGCCGCATACGCGGCCGGAGTTGGAGCCGCTGCCGGCGCCTGCATCGCTCCCGCCAGCGCCGCATGAAACTCCCGCGCATTCGCGTATCGATGATTCGGATCCTTCGCCAGCGCACGCAAGATCACGTCGCTCAACGCAGCCGGTATGCGCGGATCATGCTGCACCGGCGGCACCGGCCGTTGATTCAAATGCGCCGCCATGATCGAGAACGTATTCGTCCCATCGAACGGCCGCTGGCCCGTGATCATCTGATACAGCGAAATCGCCAGCGAGTACAGGTCCGACCGTCCGTCGAGCGGCGCGCCGTTAATTTGCTCCGGCGACATGTAGTAGAGCGACCCCGTCGTCTGATTCGCCTGCGTCAGACTCGGATCGTTCATCACGCGCGCGATGCCGAAATCCATCAGCTTTACAACGCCCGTGTTCGTAATCATGATGTTCGACGGTTTGATGTCGCGATGCACGATGCCGCGCGAGTGCGCGTAATCGAGCGCCTCCAGCGTCTTCATACACGTCTCGACCGCATTCTGCACCGGGATCGGCCCTTGCGCCATATACGCGTCGACCGTATGGCCTTCGACGTATTCCATGATCATCAGCAGTTGATTCCCCTCACGCATCGCCGTGCGCAGCCCCGCGATATTCGGATGATCGAGCGCCGCCTGCACCTTGATCTCGCGCAAAAATCGATCCGCCAGCGCCTGATCTTTCAGCAGATCCGGCAACAACACCTTCATCGCTTCGATGCGGTCCGAAATCACATTGCGGACCTGGAAGACTTTTCCCATGCCACCCGCGCCCAACTCGCGCAGAATCTGATAATCGCCGACTTGCATTCCGGGTTGCAGGCTCATGGTGTCCTCATTCTGATTACTTGGGCATCGACTTTACGGAGTCGCCGTTCTTCGGCTTGCCCGCGCCGCTGAACGTGCCGACGCTCGATAGTTCATCGGCCTCGGTGATTCGCACTTCGCCGATCGGCGTTGTCATACGCCGGATGACGCGGCCCGTCGCCGGATCGCGAATTTCACGCCCCGCCTGCTGCACCTGCAACACTTGGCCCACGCGCACCCCGGCGCGCGTTCCGACATTCAGAACGAGCGCGTTGCCGCTTACGTCGGCGATCATACCGTCGACATTGACGACCTTCTCCGGCAGTTTTGACGCGCCTGCGACAAGTTCGCCGCGCAAGTTCGCCACCGCTTCGGTCGTCGCTTCGCCAATGATTGTGTTCGCGAAGTTCGTCGAACTCATGTTGATCGCACCACGGGCTTCAGTACCGCCGCTGCCGCCCGAGCCGCCAAGCGAAGTGCCGCTCCGCTTCGACTCGCCGCGTCCATTCGAGATCGAAAGAATCTCCCCCGTATCGACCGAAACGACACGCGCCGAGATCGCGACGACCGCCTTCGAACTCCGCAGCCCGACATTGCCGAGCCCATACTTCGCCGCTCTGCCTCGTATCAATCCGCCGCCCGCGCCGACGTTTCTATCGTCGCGGCCGAACTGCGTGATGCTGCCCATGATGATCGCATCCACGCCCAGCAGTTTACCGATCTTCGCCGCCGAATTCGGATCGGCGCGATCGCTGTTCGAAAAATTCTGCTCCGTCATGATCTTTTGAATGGCCTTGCGCTCGATCACCGAATAGGTGCCGTCTCGCACTAGTTGTTCGACAAGCAAATCGGCAATGCCGCGGCCGACATCGAGGTTTTGCCCGAAAATCGCCGCCGCGCCGCTCTGCACCGTGCCATATTCAAAATCGACTACGGCCACGCGCTTTTTCTGCGCCGCTGCCGGCAGCGCCAACGCCAGGATCAGGATGCCAACGTTTCGAATGAGCATAGGGATTCGTCCAACCATAATGTAACGCGAAATCGAGCCCCGTGGAGCATCAGGAATCGTAACTTCCCCGTTTGCTTCAATTTCGTTTACACTATAGGCATCCAGCTCGATGTATCCAAATAGACCCTTCACTCCCCGCGCCCCAAAGCGCATCCGCGAAAACGTCAACGAAACGATCCGGGCCAGGGAAGTAAGAGCCGTGTTCCCCGACGGCGTTGTCGAGATCATGAAGACCGACGTCGCCATCCGCAAGGCCAAGGAACTCGGCCTCGATCTCATTTGCATCGCGCCGACCGCGGAACCTCCCGTCGCCAAGGCCATGGACTACGGCCAGTGGCAGTATGAGCAAAAGAAGAAGTCGCATGACGCGCGCAAGAAGCAGCACATCATCCTCGTCAAGGAACTGAAGTTCCGCCCCAACACCGACGATCACGACTACAACTTCAAGAAGAACCACGCGATCAAGTTCTTGGGCGAAGGCAACCGCGTCAAGGCCGTCGTTCAATTCCGCGGCCGCGAAATCGCGCACACCGATCTCGGGCAAAAACTTCTACAGCGCTTCGTCGCCGATCTCGCCGATCACGGCCAGATGGACGGCTCCCCGCGCATGGAAGGCCGCAACGCGCACGTCATCATCAGC
>VFZQ01000196.1 GCA_016871135.1 Acidobacteriota bacterium
TCCCTCCTCTCATACAAAATGGAAGCAACGCTCCACGCGCTCGGAGAAATTGTCCTTAAAGGTCTCCCGACGTTTTTCCTCCTGGTCTTTCTCCACTTCTACTTGAAGAAGGTGTACTTCGGGCCGTTGACCGAAGTGATGGCCAAGCGTTACGAAGCCACCGCCGGCGCTAAGAAGCAGGCCCAATCGGCCATCGCCCGCGCCGAAGCAAAAGCCAGGGAGTACGAGGAAGCCATCAAAAACGCCCGCACCGAGGTCTACCGCGAAAACGAAGCGTTGCGCAAGAAGTGGCGCGACGAACAAACCGTGCAGTTGGGCGACGCTAAAGCCAAGGCCGATTCGATGGTCTCCGTTGCGAAAGCGGAACTGGCCGCCGATGTCCGTGGCGCGCAAGACTCCCTTCGCGCCGAAAGCGAGCGTCTGGCAGAACAGATCTGCTCTTCTGTCCTTCGGAGGAGCGCCTAAATGAAACGCCTGCTGATCGCTCTGATTTTCGCACTCGCTTCGATCGCCCAGGAACACGGGGCCGCCGAACATAAGCAAGCCGAACACGGGCAGGCCGCCGAAGGCGGACACGCCAGCGAAGGCCCGTCGATGACCCTGAAGTGGGCCAACTTCGCCATCCTCGCCGCCGGCCTCGCCTATCTGATCGCCAAGAACGCCCCGGCATTCTTCGCCAGCCGCACGGCTGAAATTAAGAAGGGCCTGGAAGAAGGCGCTGCCATGCAGCGTGAGGCCAATGAGCGCACCGCCGCCATGGAAGCGCGCCTCAAGAACCTCGAAACCGAAATCGCCGAACTTCGCGCCAAAGCCAAGCAGGAGATCGCCGCCGAAGGCGAACGCGTCAAGAAGGAAACCGACGCCGCGCTGACCAAAATCCAGGCCAACGCCGAAACCGAAATCGCCTCCGCCGGCAAAGCCGAGCGCGCCAAGCTGAAGGCCTATGCCGCCGGCATCGCCATCGACATCGCCGAAGAGCGGTTGCGCGGCGAATTGAACCCCTCCACCGACGCCGGTCTCATTCGCAGTTTCCTGAAAGGGTTGAACTAACCGATGTCGCTCGCCGTCGCCTCCCGTTACGCTCGCGCCCTGGCCGATATCGTTAGCTCCGGCAAGCTGCAGGCCGATGCCGTGATCGAACAACTCCGCGGCTTCCGCGCGTTGCAGACCGGTTCCACCGAACTCCGCAACATCCTGGTGTCCCCCGCGGTTCCGGTGCGGAAAAAGCTCGCCGCCACCGGCCGGCTTGCCGACCAACTCGGCTTCTCGCCGGTGCTCAAGAATTTCTTAAACGTCGTCATCGGCCACGGCCGCATTGCGATGCTGGGAGAGATCCTGGTTTCGCTCGAAGCGCAGTTGGACGAGCGGCGTGGTATCGTTCGCGCGGCGGTAACGTCGGCGCGGCCGTTGGATTTGCCGCAGCGCAATGAAGTGGAAGCCGCGCTGGCCAAGGCAACGGGTAAGCGTGTGTTTGGTGAATACGCGGTCGACGAAACGCTGATCGGTGGTATGGTCGCGCGCGTCGGTTCGCGGGTTTATGACGGTTCGGTGCGCGGCCAATTGCAGGCCATGCGCGGCCGTCTGGTTCGTTCCTAGTCCAAAGTTTTTCGAGAGATAACGCACAGTATGGCTCAGATTCGGGCAGATGAGATCGCGCGAGTACTCCGCGAGGAAATTGAAAACTACGACCAGGCGGTAAACGTCTCCGAGACCGGGTCGGTCATTTCGGTCGGCGACGGTATCGCCCGTATTCACGGGTTGGAACTCGTCATGTCGGGCGAGTTGATTGAGTTTCCCGGCGGCGTCAGCGGCCTCGCTCTGAACCTCGAAGAGGATCAGGTCGGCGCCGTGTTGATGGGCGACTTCCAGCACATCAAGGAAGGCGACGAGGTCAAACGCACCGGACGCATTATGTCGGTTCCGGCCGGCGATGCCCTCATCGGCCGCGTTGTCGACGCCATCGGCACGCCGATCGACGGCAAAGGCCCCATCGCCGCCACGCAGTTCAATCCCATCGAGCGCCTCGCGCCCGGCGTTGTCGACCGCAGCCCCGTTAAAGAGCCGATGCAGACCGGCATCAAGGCCATCGACGGCATGATCCCGATCGGCCGCGGCCAGCGCGAGTTGATCATCGGCGACCGCCAGACCGGCAAGACCGCCATCGCCCTCGACACGATCATCAATCAGAAGGGCGGCGACGTGATCTGTATCTACGTCGCCATCGGCCAGAAGCGTTCCACCGTCGCGCAGGTCGTGCAGACGCTGACCAACTACGGCGCGATGGACTACACCATCGTTGTCGCCGCCACCGCTTCCGATCCCGCCCCCATGCAGTACATCGCGCCCTACACCGGCTGCGCGATGGGCGAGTACTTCCGCGACATCGGCAAGCACGTACTCGTTATCTACGACGATCTTTCCAAGCACGCCGCCGCGTATCGCGAAATCTCCCTCCTCCTGCGCCGTCCTCCCGGACGCGAAGCGTTCCCCGGCGACGTGTTTTATTTGCACTCGCGCCTCCTGGAACGCGCCGCCAAGCTAAAGACCGGTGGCTCGCTCACCTCGCTGCCGTTCATCGAAACGCAAGCCGGCGACGTCTCGGCCTACATTCCGACCAACGTGATTTCGATCACCGACGGTCAGATCTTCCTCGAAGCCGATCTGTTCAACTCGAACATCCGTCCCGCCATCAACGTCGGTATCTCGGTCAGCCGCGTCGGCGGCGCCGCGCAGATCAAGGCCATGCGCCAGGTCGCCGGTTCGCTCCGTCTCGAACTCGCGCAGTACCGCGCGCTCGCCGCGTTCGCGCAGTTCGGCTCCGAACTCGACGCCGCGTCGCAGGCGCAGTTGAATCGCGGTCAACGCCTAACCGAACTGTTGAAGCAGCCGCAGTTCCAGCCGCTCCCGGTCGAAAAACAGGTGTTGATCATCTACGCCGGCACCGGCGGTTTCACCGACGATCTGCCTGTCGAATCCTGCCGCCGCTTCGAGAACGAGTTGTATCCGTTCATCGAGTCGGCCTATCCGAACCTGTTGCCCTCCATCCGCGAGAAGCGCGAGCTTTCGTCCGACCTCAAGGCCGAACTCGACAAAGCGCTCAAAGATTTCAAGGGCCGCTTCCAGGCGTAAGCCATGCCATCGCTCATCGATTTCCGCCGGCGCATCCGCTCGGTCAAGAACACGCAGCAGATCACCAAGGCCATGAAGATGGTCTCGGCCGCGAAACTGCGCCGCGCGCAGGACGCCGTCATCGCCGCGCGCCCGTTCGGCAACTCGCTGCGGGCGATGCTGGCCAATGTCGCCACCGCGTCCAAAGGCGCGGGCTCGGTCGAGCAGAACCCCTTGCTCGCCGAACGCCCCGAAGAGCGCGTGCAGGTTATCGTCATCAGTTCCGACCGCGGTTTGGCCGGCGCGTTTTCGACCAACCTCAACAAGGCCGCGCAGAAGTTCTGCGTCGAGGACAAAGCCGGTAAGAAGATCGAAATCGAAGCCGTCGGCAAGAAGGCGAAAGACTACTTCCGCCGCCGCAATTTCGCGATCTCCGGCGAGATCTTTGGCGTCACCCGCGCACCCAAGTATTCCCACGCCGCCGACATCGCCAAGAAGGTCATCGAGCGATATACCAAGGGTGAGATCGACTCGGTCTACGTCGCTTACAACGAATTCAAGAGCGTGTCGACCCAGAAGCCGGACGTGATGCAAATCCTGCCCGTGCCGCTGCCGCAATCGGGCGATACCACCGACTACATTTTTGAACAGCCCGTCGAGCAACTGCTCGAGACGCTGCTGCCGCGCTACGTTGAAGTCTTGATCTTCCGCGCGATTCTCGAATCCACCGCCGCCGAACATGCCGCCCGCATGACGGCCATGGACGCCGCTTCCTCGAATGCGGCCGACGTGATTGAAAAGCTGACCCTGTACATGAACCGCGTTCGTCAGGCCAGCATTACCCGCGAAATTATCGAAGTTGTGAGCGGCGCCTCGGCGCTTGAATAAGGAGTTCCTCTCTCGCATGTCCACCGATTCTGCACTCGTTGCCGGCAAAGTCATCCAGGTCGCCGGACCCGCCGTCGACATTCAGTTTCCCGAAGGCGCCATCCCGCCCATCCGCACCGCCATCCGCATCACCTCGGAAGGCTTCGACGTTCCCACGCCGCTCGACGTGATGTGCGAAGTTGCGCAGCACATCGGTGAGAATCGTGTCCGCACGATCGCCTTGCAGCCGACCGAAGGTATGGTGCGCGGAATGCCCGCCGCCTCGCTCGGCAAGCCGGTGTCGGTGCCCGTCGGTCCGCAGACCCTCGGCCGGGTGCTGAACGTCATCGGCGAACCCGTCGACAACATGGGCCCTGTGAATGCCGAGCAGCGCTGGCCGATTCACCGTCCCGCTCCGCTGTTTGAAGAGCAGGCCACTTCGCAGGCGATGCTAGAAACCGGCATCAAAGTCGTCGATCTCGTCGAGCCTTACCTCAAGGGTGGCAAGATCGGCCTGTTCGGCGGCGCGGGCGTCGGCAAGACCGTCGTCATCATGGAACTGATCAACAACATCGCCATGCAGCACGGCGGCGTTTCGGTGTTCGCCGGCGTCGGCGAACGCACCCGTGAAGGCAACGATCTCTGGCTCGAAATGCAGGAGTCCGGCGTTCTCGATCCGAAGGACTACACCAAGTCGAAAGTGGCGCTCATCTACGGCCAGATGACCGAGCCGCCCGGAGCCCGCCTCCGCGTCGGCCTCACCGGCCTGACCGTCGCCGAGTACTTCCGCGACGAAGAAAATCAGGACGTGCTGCTGTTCGTCGATAACATCTTCCGCTTCACCCAGGCCGGATCGGAAGTGTCGGCGCTGCTCGGCCGCATGCCGTCCGCCGTCGGTTACCAGCCCAACCTCGCCACCGAAATGGGCGAGTTGCAGGAACGCATCACCTCGACCAAGAAGGGTTCGATTACCTCCGTGCAGGCCATCTACGTGCCCGCCGACGACTACACCGATCCCGCTCCGGCCACCGCCTTCGCCCACCTCGACGCGACAACGAACCTCTCCCGCGACATCGCCGCGCTCGGTATCTACCCGGCCGTCGATCCGCTCGCCTCGACCTCCCGTATTCTCGACCCGCAGGTCCTCGGCGCCGAGCACTACAACTGCGCCCAGCGCGTCAAGCAGATCCTGCAGCGCTACAAGGATCTCCAGGACATCATCGCCATTCTCGGTATCGACGAACTCTCCGAAGACGACAAGCTCACCGTGTCGCGCGCCCGCAAGATCCAGCGCTTCCTGTCGCAGCCCTTCCACGTCGCCGAACAGTTCACCGGCTTCAAGGGCAAGTACGTGAAGCTGGCCGATACGATCAAGGGCTTCAACGAAATCTGCGACGGCAAACACGACGACGTGCCCGAACAGGCGTTCTACATGGTCGGCACCATCGAGGAAGCGCTCGAAAAGGCCGAGTCGCTCAAGAAGAGCTAGCCCCATGGCCGCCACGTTTGAGTTGGAAGTCGCAACACCGGACAAGCTGCTCGTCAAAGAGCAGGTGACCGAAGCCGAGATCCCCGGACTCGAAGGATACATCGGCGTGCTGCCCGAGCACGCGCCGCTGATCTCGGAGCTGGGAATCGGTTTGTTGAGCTACAAAGTGGGCGGCAAAACGCACTCGGTGATCGTGTCGCACGGTTGGGTGGAAGTGCTAGGCGACCGTGCCCGCGTGCTTGCATCAACGGCCGAGAAGCCCGATCAAATCGACGCCAAGCGCGCCAAGGAATCCCTCGACCGCGCCGAACGCCGCCTCAAGGAAGCCGGCGATTGGGACATCGCCCGCGCCCTCAAAGCCGCCGAACGCGCCCGTGTACGCATGGAAGCCGCAGCGAAGACCGGGCGATAAATACTACTCGTCGTAGGCGCTCAGATACAGGCGCTGCTCGTAGTCGACGATTCCGAGCCGAACGCGATCCAGCCATCCTGTGCGGCCCAAATAGTTGCCTTTGAATTCGGGATTCTCGGCAAAATAGACCATACGGCTTACCTCGACGCCTAGGGTCTTCAAATTGACCTCGTGGCCGTAGGCCCTGAAGTGCCCCGCCGCGGTTCGAAAACTCATTAGTTGTCCCGCTTCGATATCTAGGCCCAGCATTTCCGCATGGCTCCGGTCGAAAATGCAAAACGCCGCCCCAGTGTCGAGCTTTGCGTTGACGGCGAAACGTCGATCGCCCACCTCAAGTTTCACCGGGACTTCGATTCCCGCGGCCAACGAGCCGTATTGATGGACGACCTCGAAATCTAGCGAGTGCAAGCCTAGCTCCACCGACCGATCAGGGGCACATCGTCCTCGACGTAGAGGTGTGCGACGAATGGGGTTTCAATCCCTTCCGCCTTCGCCGCTTCATACACCTTCATTGCGTCGTCATCCGCCATGATCAACCGGTCACCTTCAATCGAAACCCACTTGTTCAGATAAGCCGCGCGATTCTCGCGAATCCAGCGCATTTCACGCGCACGGTCGTCATAGGGCACCGCTGGTGGTTGTCGCAACCCCCGCACCAGACGCAGCGCCTCTTCCTGCTTCGCCGCCGGCAGTTCGCGGACCTCTTCAAGAAGGGCTTCTTCGATCGACATACGGCACCTTCATTTTACACAGCGCGATGGATCAAACGGAGCTCGTGCGCTCGTTACCAGCCGTTGGCCTCTATCGTTTCACCGGATCGGCCAGCATTAGGTTGCTGCCTTCCCGGTCCACAATCGAAAACAGGAACGACTTTTGGTCCGGCGACAGCGCGACGCCGAACCAGGATCGCTTGGCGACGATAGCCATCGTCTTCCGCTTCGCCGAACCATAGTCGATAAACTCGATCGCTGTCGACTTTGAGTCGTTTCCTTCCGCGAGGAGGTAGAGACCCCGTTCACCGGCCGCAAAGTTCATTGAATACGTAAGCCCCTCCGCGAAGAGCCGCTCCTCTCCTCCGCTAAGCGGCACTCGCCAGATCGATGTCGGGCGGGAGTACGATTTCGCGTAGTACAGGAATTGCCCGTCCGGTGACTCCGATGCCGTCGAACCTCCGTGAAACGTGATCCGCACAGGCTCTCCCCCTTCCGCCGGCATCCGCCACACTTCAAAGGTCCCCGTCCGATTCGAGCCGAAATAAATCCATCGTCCGTCGCGCGACCACCGCGGCTCCAACTCTTCCGCGGCGTGATCGGTGATCCGGCGCAGTTCACCCGTGTCGGGAGTCAGCAGATAGAGATCGCTCGATCCCTCCTTTCGCGAATTGAAGAGAATTGTCTTGCCGTCCCGGGACCATTGGGGATTCGAGCATTGCGGCCCCTTCATCGAAGTCATTTGCACGGGATTCGAACCGTCTGAATTCGAGATCCAAATTTCCTCGTTTCCGGTTCGCGTCGAGGCGAACGCCAAGCGGCGGCCGTCCGGCGAAAAATCCGGCGTGTTCTCGTCGTTCACCGAGCCGGGAACGGCGGCGAGTTCTCCGCCCTTGTCGCCGTTCACCGCGAACCGCCAAAAATTAGCATCCCGGTACAACGATTCGTAGACAAGCCGCCCCGTCGGCGCGATCGTCACCCCCTCCGCCCGTTCGCCGATCGCCAGGGGCTGCGGCGCCCCTTGTTCTGAGACGGGCAGGCGAAATAGATGGGTCAGGCCCAAGTGGCCGCCCATGGACGAGATAATTCCGTTCCCGTCAGCCGTCCAGGCAATGCCGAGAATGCTTGCGCGCGATTCCGCGATCAGCCTCGCCGACACTTCGCGGCTGTTCATCGAGAATGGCGATACCAGGATCTCCCGGTGGGAGATTGTCGTCTCGCGCACGAACGCAAAGCCGTGGCCGTTCGGCGAGAACTGAGGAGACCAATCCCCCATGTGACCCTCCGGGGTTTCGGTCAACTGCCGAAAATCGCCTGTCTCAATCGAGGCGAGCCAAGTTCCGGACGTACCTTCATGCGAGACGGGAGTTCCCCCGAAAGCCAACCACTTTCCGTCTGGCGTCCATGCGACTTTTCTCTGCAGCCCGCCCGTCGTATCGACAGTACGGCCTGCACGGCCGGCCAGACGAATCCGCGCGACCCGGCGCTCGGCGCCTCCAAGCGCCGGCAATACGAAAATATCCGCTTGCTCGCCCGATCGCATCCGCACAAAAGCGATCTTCGATCCGTCCGGCGACCACGCCGGGTTGCGGTCGGACGCCTCGTCCGTCGTCAACCGGATCGGCTCGCCTGCGCCCACAAGCTTAACGTAAATATCGTCATTATCCTGATTCGGCCCATCCCACGAAAACGCGACGTGGTTGCCATCGGCCGAAAGGCTTGGGCCGAATTGGCTGCCCGGGTAAGCTGTTAACGGCGTGGCAGGAGCATACTGCACCGTGATCGCGGCTGGCTTTTGAAACGCCAGATAAGCGGCGATGCCAATCGACGCCAGCGCAATGCCCGCTATTCCCGCCAACAAAC
>VFZQ01000197.1 GCA_016871135.1 Acidobacteriota bacterium
TTGGTTAAACTCCTCCGGTGCCCCCGGCGATCCTTTTGGTTTCACACCCCGACTCCTTTCGGAACACGGGAAAATGATCACTCGACGCGACACGTGGGCATGCACACAGGATACGCCAACTTGGAACGATTCGCAATACACTGTTTTACGGAGGGTAGTACTGCCGCACAGTGAACGATCCCACTTTAGTACTACAGTGAGACCTTTGACGTCTCACATTCATTCAAGGGACCATAGAGTGACATGGTTTCTCTCCACCTAACTTGCCCGAGCGACGAAAGAGACGTACTGCTCGCCGCGCTTTGGGAAGCGGGTACGGCGGGAGTTACCGAAACCGATCTTCCCGGCAACGAGTGCGCGCTCCGAGCCTTCTTCGAATCGCCGGTCGATCACTCGGAGTTCATGGACTACTCGCCGCGTTGGGAGCAAGAGCCGGATGTAGACTGGGCCGCCGAGAGCCGCGCGGCGTGGCCCGCGCGTGTTGTCGGCGAACGCTGGTTCATCGTTCCGCCGTGGAATGAAGACGCGGTACCTGAAGGCCGAGTGCGCCTGGTGATTAATCCGGGAATCGGTTTCGGCACGGGCAACGACCTGACAACACAGCTCTGCCTGGAGGCGCTCGAACGCGAATGGAGTGCCGGCGACGCCGTTCTGGACTTCGGAACCGGCTCGGGAATTCTGGCATTGGCGGCGCACGCGCTTGGTTCCAAAACAGTGGCGGCTTGTGACATCGACGACGACGCAGTGCGCGCCGCGAGGCTCGATCTGCCGGAAGCGATCGGCTTTTTCACGGGATCGATCCGCTCGATCCGCGATGCGTCAATCGACCTGCTGCTGGCGAATCTAAACGCCGAAACCATCGCCAATCACGCCGCCGAGATGCGCCGCGTGTTGCGCCCCGGCGGGCGCGTCATCATTAGCGGAGTACCGCCGCGGCACGGCGAGCGCGTCTCGAAGGCGCTCACGGCCAACGGCATTCCGCCGCGAGAAGTCCACGAAGAGCAGATTTGGCTGCGCATCGTCTGTTAGGAGCGCGTGTTAGAATCGCCAACGACATGCGCCGCAGAGATCTCCTCTTCTCCTCCGCCTTCCCGGCTTTGATGAACGCACAGGAGCGCGCTCGCACCAGCGGGCAAGCGACCATTAAGGACCTCGAACTGATTCGCATCGAAGGCCGCCGCAAGGTGGAAGCCGGCGACGCCAAGGGCCAGCACCAGGTCAACCCGCTGCACGTCTACGCTGAGCACCGCCCCGCCGAATATCGCGAGCGCCAACGTCCCGCCGGCGAAGCGCGCGCGGCGCAGATCTACCTACGCATGACGACCAACGAAGGCGTCGAAGGCCTTTACGGTCCAATCGATGACGAAGTCGCCGTCGTCGTCTATCGCCAATTGCGGCCGTTTGTAAAAGGCAAGGACGCGCTGGCCGGCGAGACGCTGTGGGACAAGATGTTCCGGCTCAACCGCCACTCGCGCTCAAGCCACTTCATGATGGCCATCAGCGCGGTCGACAACGTCGCGTGGGACTTGCGCGGCCGCTACTTCAACACGCCGGTGTATCGGTTGCTGGGCGGGCCGACGCGTCCCGCCGTCGAAGCGTATGGAAGTTGTCTCGGCCACAGCGTCGAGCCCGACCGCATGCGCCAGACCGCCGCCGAATTTAAGCGCCAGGGCTTCCGTCATCAGAAGTGGTTCATGCCGCTTGGGCCGGGCGATGGCGCGGCGGGGCTGGAGAAAAACGTACAGATGCTGCGGCACCTACGCGAGGCCGTCGGCAACGATTGCGACCTGATGTTCGACGCGTTCATGGGCTGGGATTTGAACTACGCGATTCAGTGGGCCAAGCAGGTGGAGCAGTATCGCCCGCGGTGGATCGAAGAGGCGTTTCATCCCGACAAGATGGAGAGTTTCGTCGCGCTGCGGAAGGCGACATCAGTTCCCGTCGCGACCGGCGAGCACTTCTACGGCCGCTGGGAAGTGAAGCGGTTTCTCGAAGCCGGCGCGATCACGGTCGTGCAGTCCGATCCCGAATGGTGCGGCGGCGTCAGTGAACTCGTCAAGATGTGCAACATCGCATCGGCCTATGACGCGCAAGTAATTCCGCACGGCCACAGCGTGCACACGTCGCTGCATGTGGTCGCATCGCAGTCGCCGATGACATGCCCGCTGGTCGAGTATCTCATCAGCAAAATGAGTTCGTACTACTACTTCGAGAAGTGGGATCCCAAGCCGGTCGATGGCAAGATCACACTCCCCAACCGGCCCGGGTTCGGTATTGAGCTCGATGAGGCGAAGATCGAAAAACGAACAGCGCTAACTTGGGCCTAGTTCGACGGCAGTTCGAACACATACAGCGCATTCCCATTGCCCGGGAAATGAATCTCCGGTGCAATAACATGCGGCACATCACGCGGACTCCCGCCGCCGAGACCCGTCGTCACGGCGATGTACTGCTTGCCGTCGATGCCGAACGCGACCGGATGCCCTTGCACCGTCGTTCCGAGCCGCACCTGCCACAAGAGCGCGCCGGTCTTCACGTCGAAGGCTTTGAAATAACGGTCGAGATCCCCGACGAACGCAACACCGCCGGCGGTCGAGAGCACGCCGGTGAGAAACGGCGCGCGCTGTTCGACGGCCCATGTTTCTTTCATCGTCCGTGCGTCGTAAGCCGCTAGTTTGCCGATCATCCCCTTCTTGCCCGGCATTTCGAGGAAGTGCCGGTTGCCGCCGCCGCCGCCCGAGCCGGCCTTCATTTCCACCTCGCGGCCCGACATTTCCATGCAGCTTTGACTCAACGGGATCACCAGTTGCGCGCTCGGCGCGTGGTAGCTCATCGGTTGCCAGTTGTGACCGCCCTGCGTGCTCGGGCACACGTGGAACCACTGCCCGATTTTCTGCTCAAGAATATCGGAGCGATAGGTGAGCGCTCCCGTCTTGCGATCGATCGTTGAGAAGACGCTCTGATACACGGTCTCCGTTAAGTCGAGGTACTTGCCAGTGACGCGATCGAGTTTCCAAAGGATGCCCGCCTTGCCGATCGAGAAAACGAGCTTGCGTCCGTCGAGGTCGACCAGGACGCGTTCGAAGACTTCGTCGAGATCGAAGCTCTCCTGCGGCACGTGCTGGAAGTACCAGTCGAGCTTGCCGCTGTCGGCGTTGATCGCGAGCGTCGAATTCGTATACAGCGCTTTGTCGCCGAGCTTGGCGCCGCGGCTGACGCGCATCCACGGCTTGGCCTGCGCAACGCCCCAATACGTCCGGTTCAACTCCGGATCGAAACTGCCCGAGATCCATGTGTCGCCGCCGGCGCGGAACAGATTTTCCAGCGTTCCCCAGGTATCGCCGCCGGGTTCGCCGTCGCGCGCGATGGTGTGAAACTTCCAGGCGGGCTTGCCGGTCTCGGCGTCCCAAGCGCTGATGTAACACCGCTCGTCCTTGAATTGTCCGCAGCCGGTGAGACCTTGCAAAATCTTTCCGTTGATGGCGATCGTGCCCGACGTGCTGCTGAAACCGCGGCGAGGCGGCGCGACCTCGGTAGTCCACGCCAACCGGCCCGTCCGCGCATCGAGCGCGTGCAGCCGGGCGTCGGTGCCCGATAGGTACACCTTGTCGCCCCAGATCGAAATACCGCGCGTGGCGCCATACGCGCGTTGTGATTCTGGTCCGACGTTGTGTTCCCAGATCAGATCGCCGGTGCGGCCGTCGAGCGCCTGCATCGTGTGGCTGGTGTTGGACAGGTAGATGATGCCGTCATGCACGATCGGCGTTGGTTGATTGGCGCCGCCGTCATTCATCGACCACGCCCATTTCAAACGCAGATTCTTCACGTTCGACGTATTGACCTCGACGAGCGGGCTGTAACTCCACGCATGGTAGTTGCCGCGAATCATCAGCCAATCTTCCGGCGCGGGTTTACGCAGCATTGCATCGGTAACCGGGCGGAAGTTCTTCACCGTTCCGCGCACGACGTGGCCCTTGGGCCGCGCACGAGTCGACAGGCCCGCCTGATCGCTCGTCGGCGAGTCCAGCACCGTTCGCAGCGCCTCCGGCATTTGGCCGTTGCAAACGTCGCCGATGCGGACCGGGCTGTTTACGGCGACCGGCTGCGATCCCGGGGCGGCGCCATTCGCTTCGAGAATGAATGCGGACAGCGCCAGATACGCCTCTTCGCCGAGCCCGCCCGCGCTGCCCGGCGGCATCGTTTGTTGCATGTAGCGGGTGAGTTGGTTCACCGTGCGGCCCCCCCATGCGTTCAGGAAATTCGCGCCCGTGAGCGGGTGTGCTTCGTTGCGCCCGGACATGTTCGGAAGATGGCAACTCGCGCAGTTGCCGAGATAGAGCGAGCGGCCCGTCAGAGCCTGGTCGGCAGTGAATGTCTGCGAAAATACCGCTGTCGAAGCGGCAAGAAGAAGTTTCAATCGGACCATTGCCGCACTATGCTATCGCATTTGCCGCGCGAGGCGTTCGGAACTGGCGGCCAGTCACCGTCCGTCGCGCATACCGCGGTACACAGTAGCCCGCAAGCCAACCCGCAAAACGCTAATTGTCTTGCGCCGCGCGTCAACGCGATAGATGAGCCTGTAATTCCCGCTTCCGAGACGGATCCGGTACGTGTCGTTGTAGCGCCGCAGCGCCAGCGATTGAGCCGGGAAAGGCTCCTCGGACAGGTGGATCAGTATGTCGAGCACCTTTTCCCGAACGAGCCGCGGCAGTCCGGAAATTTCTCGATCACAATCAGGACTCGTTCGGACCCGCCATGCCTCAGCGGCCATACTTCTTCAGAATGTCCTTCAGATCCATCCACGGCCCATGCTGACGCTTCTCGATGAATGCCATATCCGCATCATCCATCTCGAGCTCGGCCAGTTCCACGAGCACGGCGTCCTCGGCTTCCTTGCGAGTCCGACCGAACGCGCGGATTTTCGAGTCGTGCATGATCTGGGAGATCCAGCGGCCGTCCGCATCGCGGACACTCACAACCTGCGCAATACGCCCACTGGCTTCGTCCTTGAAGTCGCGGACCGGATAGTCCTTGTCGACGGCGGACGGCCTACGCTTCGCTGCCGCCGGTGTGCGTTTCGTCGTAGTTGGCATCAAAGTAGGCGTTTCCTGCCTTCAGTGTAGCGCGCCAGCTTAATGGTGGCCAGGGAGGGAATTGAACCCCCGACACACGGATTTTCAGTCCGTTGCTCTACCAACTGAGCTACCTGGCCACGAACGAAATTCTATTTTAGCAAGCCGGCCAGCTTTTCGCCAGTTTCCGTCTCGACATCCGCATGCAAGCTGTTGCCGTGTGCGTCCATCGTGACGATCGCAACGAACCCATCCACCGTCAGATGCCACATCGCCTCGGGGATTCCGAAGTCCATCCAATGCACGCCGTTCACCTTCTTCACCGTCCGCGCGTAGTACTGCGCCGCGCCGCCGATGCCGTTCAGATACACCGCGCCGCACTCCTTCAGACCGGCGGACGTCTTCTTGCCCATGCCGCCCTTGCCCACCACCGCCTTCACTCCATACCGGCGCAACACTTCGGCCTGATACGGCTCTTCGCGGCTCGATGTCGTCGGCCCCGCGGCTTTCACGAACCACTCCTCGCCCTGCTTCATCATCACCGGACCGCAGTGATACAGCACGGCTCCGTTCAAATCGACAGTCGGCGGATTGTTCATCAAGTGCGCGTGCACCGCGTCGCGGCCCGTGTACATATCGCCCTTGATGATCACGACATCGCCGACCTTCAACTGCCTCATCTGATCGCTCGTCAACGGAGGCGTCAACACCACCTCGCGCCCGGTCAGCGGGAAACCCTCGCTGCGAGCCATCTTCTCCGCAGGCCGCTGCGGATCGCGGTACAACCAGCCATTGATCGCGCCGGTTTTTGCATCCAATCGCACGCCCAACCGCCGGAACGCCCAGCAGTCGTAGGCCACGCTCACAAAGAACGATGCCGGCAAACGGTTCGCCGCCGTAACCTTGCAGCCGATCAACGACGACGCGCCGCCGAAGCCCATCGGCCCGACACCGATCTTGTTCGCCTCATCCATCACTTCCTGTTCCAGCTTCGCGAGCACCGGATCCGGATTCACATCGTCGAGCGTGCGGAACAACTGCTCCTTCGCGAGAAAGTAGCCGTGCCCGCGGTCGCTGCCGATACAGACACCGATCGCCCCCGGCGCGCATCCCTGCCCCTGCGCTTGCCACACCGCGTGCAACAGACACTTCTTCACGCCTTCAAGGTTCCGCCCAACTTTGCCGACATGCTCCAGCTCGGCCGGCAGCGAGTATTGAATGTTCTTGTTCTCGCAGCCGCCGCCCTTGAGGATCAGTTTGACTTCGATCTCATCGCTCTCCCATTGCTCGCAGTGAATCACCGGCGTTTCGTGGCCGAGGTTATCGCCAGAGTTTTTGCCCGTCAGCGAATCGACCGAATTCGGCCGCAGCTTGCCCTTGCGCGTCGCCTCGGCAACCGCTTCACGAATGACTTTCTTTAGGTGAATCTGATTCACGCCGACCGGCGTGTGCACCAGAAACGTCGGCATGCCGGTGTCCTGACAGATCGGGCTCTCATCGGTCGCCGCCATGTCGATGTTGTTGGCAATGATGCTCAACGCCTGGCCGCCCTGCGTGTCGGGCTTCTCGCCGTCGAGCGCGTGCGCCATCGCCTTGCGGACATCGGGGGGCAAATTCGTCGAAGTCTGCGTGATCAGCTCGACCAGTGAGTTGAAGAGAAAGTCCATTCCCTTCTATTTTAGGGCAGCTTAATCCGGACCTGCGCCGTCACACCGGGCCGTACCGACGGATCGGGACTCCCGAACATGACGTAAACCTTGGCGTTTTCGATGCGCGATATCTCGGCGTTCAGCGGTTCCGCTCCCACTTCGGCCAGAAACACGAACGCCTGCATGCCGGCTTGCAGCTTCGCCAGCACCGGCGGCTCGGGTTCAATCACTACCTGCAATTGGCCGAGATCCGTCGCAATACGGAACACGCCGTTTTCACCGCGTACGACTTCAGCGCCCGCATCGCCTTTGCGTTCGAGGATGATTCCATCGACGGGCGCGTGAACCTGCGTCGCCTGCAAGTCGCTCTCGGCCTCTTCGAGCGCGCTCGCCTTCTCCTCGGCGCTACGTTTGGCCGCTTCGATGTCCTTGATCAATTGCGCGACACGCACCTCGGTGATCTTTGCTTTTGCGTTCGCGCTCTCGTAATCCAGCCGCGCCGCTTCGTGATCCTTCACCGCTTTTTCAAATTTCAACCGCGGCGTCGCGCCTTCGCGATTCAGTACGGTCTCGCGCTGCGCCACGCGCTCGGCGCGCGAGTAGTCGTCCTGCACACGCGCCATCTCGGCGCGGCCCCGCGCGGATTCCAGCCGAGCCGCCAGCAACTGGCTCTCCAACACATTCACGCGCTCCTGCGCGTTGTCGGCGATCTCCTTAGCGCGCTCCTTCTCCGCCTCCAGCGACGGATTCTTAATCCGTGCCAGCAGTTGTCCTTCGAAGACCTCTTCGCCTTGAATCACCAAATACTCTTCGATCGTTCCGTCCGACGGCGCCTGCACGCCGACGACTTCGCGCGCTTCCACTTTGCCCTGCAAACTGACCTCGGCGCCGATTACCAATGCAGGCTGTGCGGGAGGCGGTGCCGGGGCCGGCTTCTGCGCCACGTTTTTCCAATAGACAAGCGCGCCGGCGGCAATCGCGCCGAGGATCGTTACACCGGCAAACAGCGCCCACTTGCCTTTCATACCCCCATGGTACAGTAGCGGCTTCGATGGTCTCTTGGCGTGATTTCATCTTGGAGTTCGCACGCACCGGCAACTTGACGATTGGCGGCGGCGCGCCGATGATCGCCGAATTGCAGCGCCGGCTCATGACGGAAAAACGGTGGCTGCCGCCGGAAGACTTCGGCCTTTTATACGGCATCGCGCGATTGACGCCGGGAACGAACATCCTCGCTTTCATCGCCGCGATGGCCGCGCGCATGCGGGGCTGGCACGCGGGCGTCGTCGCGGTCGTGGCGGGTTCGCTGCCGGCGTCGATCGTCATCTGGTTGATGACGCTTTTCTTCGAAGCATGGCGGAACAACAGCTACGTCGCCGCGGCGCTGGCGGGTGCGATGGCGGGCGTCGTCGGATTGATCTGCGCCAGCGCCTGGCAGTTGATGACGCCGCTGCGCTCGCGCGCCATCGCGTGGGCGCTCTTTGTCGCCGGCTTCGTGCTGATGGGTCAATCCTTAGCTTCCCCGATTGTGATCCTGCTCGCCGCCGCCGCGGCCGGCGCGATGTGGTGGCGGGAATGAATCTATTCCTGCTTTACCTTCTGCTGCTGAAGGCCACCGCGACGACTTTCACCGGTGGTACGTCGCTCCCTGTGATCCGCGAAGACTTCGTCGTCGAGCGCAAACTCATCACCGATCAGCAACTTTCGA
>VFZQ01000198.1 GCA_016871135.1 Acidobacteriota bacterium
CTGAAACAGACACTTACCCCCAACCTCACCTTCTCGCCAACTCGGACCAAGCGGTAACTCCTTTACCTTCAACTCCGCTCCCGCTCACTCCGCGCTAATTTGGACAGCCGTGATATTGCACTAAACCGGCGCAACAAAGCGGCCGATAGACGGGCATGGCCGTATTGCGCCTCTACGCGCTGGTATTCGCTCTCAGCTTTGCGTTTGTGTGGTGGCTGGTCGCCGACCGGCTGGTGTTCATTAACGACGAAGGTATTTTTCTTTCGCATGCCGCGCGGATCGCCGAGGGGGCGGTGCTCTACAAAGATCTGTTCGGGCTGACCGGACCGGCGTCGTACTGGCTGCTGGCGGTGATGTTTAAGCTGTTTGGCATCTCGCTGAAAACAGCACATTTCATCCTGGCGGTGCAGATCGCGGCGCTGACGACGGCGATCTACGCCGTGACGCTGCGGCTGGCCGACAAGACTTCGGCTGCGATCGGCGCGTTCGCGTTTCTGGTGTTCTCGGCGTCAGACCCGCAGATGATGACGAACAATCACCGCTGGGACGCCAATACTTATGCGATTCTCGGCATTGTCGCGATCTGGCGCGGGCGGCCTTTGCTTGGCGGCGGCTTGCTGGCGCTATCGGTCTGGGCGACTCCGGTATTTGCGATTACGGCGGCAGCGGCGGTGGGCGCGGCATGGGTGATTGGGCAGAGTCCGTGGCGAGTCATCGCGGGCGGCGCGATCGGGGCGTGCGCGGGAGTGGCCGCGTTGCTGGCGACCGGAGGATTGCAAGGGTTTGTCGAAGGACTGATTTGGGCGAAGTCGAACTACTCCGACATCAACCGGATGCCGTATGGATCGATTGTGGGCGGTTACCCGGCGCTGTTTGAAGACGCCGCGGGTTTTGAAATTGCCCTGCGTGCCTTGCTTGTTTTTGGGTTGACGATCTCGGCGTGGTTGCCGCCGCTGGCGGGGATTCTCACGCTGGCCAAGCGTGATCGGAACCACATCTACTTTCTGATCTGCGGCGTGTCGATGTTGATCGGCGTGTCGCCTCGCTACGACATCGGGCATTTGATTTTCGCCGTTCCTCTGTTCTATCCGATCGCGGCTTCCTACTTGCAGCGGGCGCGTTGGGCGGTAGTGCCCATCGGCATCGTAGCGTGTTTGTTTCTGTTGTTCGCGGTGGTACAGCGGTTGAGTCTGGTTGAAGTGGAGACGCCGGTGGGCGTGATCCGGACCGATCGCGATACAGCGGAGTTAACGAAATTTCTGACGGCGAACATCAAGCCGGGCGAAAAGGTCTTTGCGTTTCCGTATATACCGGTCGTCTACTTTCTCACACGCGCGCAGAACGTTTCCCGGTTCTGTTATCTGATGCCCGGGTTTCACACCGAGCGCGATGAGCGGGCGGCTTCGGCGGATATGGAGCGCTCGCCGCCGGCGAAGATCGTGTTCCTGGATACGCCGTTGGAGGAGTACATGCGCGTGTGGCCCGCGGCAGATCCGGCGAAGCTGCGATTGAAACATCTGGAGGAGTTTGTCGGCGCGCGGTATCAGGCGGCGTCGAAGTTCGGCAACTTCACGATCTACACAGCTCCAGTACACGCCAGTAACGCTGGGCGATCGCTTCCAGCGAGGGCTGATTAGCGGCCCACTCGGCGGCCAGGCGGCCACATTCGCGGCGGCGCACGGGGGAGTCGGCGAGCCAGAGCATAAACGCTTCGAGGGTTTCCTGTTCGGCGGGTCCGGCGGGAACGCGCGGACAGGCGGCCTCGGGGATATCCTCGGATTCGGTGAGAAGCACCGGACGGCTTAGCCGCGTCCAGCGGGCGGTCATGCCCGAGCTTTCGTTCGCGGTTGGATAGCGCAGGTTCACGCCGACATCGCAGGCCGACGCCAAGAGTTGTAACTGCGGTTCGGGCGCGTGCTCAACCCGGTGTATCCGCGCGTGAACGAGTAGAGGCGCGATGGCGCGGGCGAGGTCGGACGATCCGATTTCGCCGGCGACTAAGAGGTGGATGTCATTGCGGTGCGCGGCGAGTTTTTGAAAGGCGCGCAGAACGATCTGCACACGCTTCGATTCGCGGAGGAAACCCATCAGGCCGAACAAGGTGTGCGAAGGCAATATGCCTCGCGCATGCCGCCATCGTTCGACTTCTACGGCGTCCGGCAGCGAGGCGGGCAGAGGCAGGTGCGGGATTACTTCCACTTGCGCGGATGGCGCTTCCTTCAACACCGCCTGACTCGCGGCTTCGGTGTGTACGATAACGGCGCGCGCCGTCGAGGCGATGGCTTTCAGCATGGGCCATCGGAAGTAGCGCTCATCGGAGGCCGAGCGCGGACGTTGCGCCCAGAGTTCTTCGGCCATGCCGCGATGCCACGCGCCGTAGTTGGCGGTGAAGGCGTTGAGGTATTCGGCGCGGGTCATCGAACCGAGATAGAAGTGGTGCATGACGGCGTCGTGAAGGACAACGACGCCGCGCCGCGCCATCGCACGCTCGAAGATCTCCCGGTGAAGCTGGTTGTTGCCGAGATGGTAGAGGTTGATGTCGCCATCGGCGCTCACTCTCGTCGCGCCTGGAAGGGCGGATAGAAGCGCGGCGGCGTATTCGGCGACACCGCTTTTGATGGGAGGGAGCGGAGAGAAGAAGCCAACGGTCAAAGCAGTGCCTTTCGCGAGCCGAACAGTGCGGTGCCGACTCGAACGACCGTCGCGCCTTCCTGAATGGCGACTTCGAGATCGTGGGACATGCCCATCGAGAGTTTGTTGAGGCCGTGTCTGTCGGCGAGTTGTTTCAGGCGGCGGAAATAGGGGCGGGCGACCTCGGGGTCGTCCGACCACGGCGGCATGGTCATCAGGCCCGTCAGGGGCAGCGGGGATTGTTCCAGGATCGCCGCGATCTCATCAGGCGCGGCGCCGAGTTTGGACTCTTCTTCGGACAGTTTCACTTCGACGAACGCTTCGCCGTGAAAACCGGCTTCGTGAAGGCGGCGGGCGAGCTTGACCGAATCGACCGTTTGGACGACGTGGAACAGTTCAGCGGCTTTCCGAGACTTGTTCGATTGCAGGTGGCCGATCAGATGAAACCGAGCGCCTTCGAGCGCGGCGACGCGCGGGAACTTGCCTTCGAACTCCTGCACGTAGTTCTCGCCGAACTCGCGCAAGCCGCATGAATAGGCCTCCAGAAGCGCGTCGACGGGGAAGACCTTGGTGACGGCGAGCAGCGTGATTTCACGCGGATCGCGGCCGGCCGATTGCGCGGCGCGGGCGATCCGCTCTTGCACGGCGTCGATGCGATCGGAAAGACTCATGAGACTTCATTCTATAATTGGAGCGTTGTCACGCCCCGCTGTACGGGCCGCGCGGAGTTCTCCCGCCGATACGATGGCCGCGATCGAAGCCTTTCTCGCCGCCGCGCAATCACCCGTTTTGCAAGAGCCTGGACAGGCGCCGATCGCGCTCGCCGTCGGCAGTTATTCTTTCGAAGTCCGCGCCGCGTCGGTGCAGGTTTCGGCGTGGAACAACGAGGCACAGTTGCATCGCAAGATCGGCGGCGTGGTTGAGGCGAGGCGCGGGCGATTGACGCTAACCGTTGAAAAGTTCGGAGGCAAGACGGGGACGATTGTGCTGTACGACGCAGCGCGGCCGCAATCGGAGACCTTGCAGAAGCAAGCGAGCCGGCATGTTTTACGCGAGGCGATGCGGGTTTATATCTCCAAGTCGTTTCCCGGTTGGAAGCTGACGGACCTTTCGGCCGATCTAGACCTTGAGCATTCGCTCTCGGCCAACTATCCACGCGCGCTGCTGCGGCGCGGCGCGGCAGGCATCGCGGTGATCGGCGCGGGGGAGTCGCATCCGTCGCGTGTGCTGACACACGGGCTGATCTGGCTCGATTACTTGCGGCGGCGCGAGCCGTCGGCGGCGATCGAAACGCTGGCGATTTTTGTTCCGCCGGAGGCTCTGACAGTGACGGCGCTGCGGATGCGTTATTTGACGAACTCGACGTTCCGGCTGTTCACGTATTCTCGCGATGGCGCGCTTCGCGAGGAGGATCCGGCGGATTGGGGCAACTTGAATACGGACCTGCTGCCAGCGGCGCAGGCGGAACGTCGATCCTCGATGATCGGCGAAGAGGCGTTGCTCGAACTGGTGATTCGCGAGCAGTTGGAGAACTTCGACGCGACATTGGTGAGGCAGCCGGTCTATGCGCAAGTTACGTCGATTGCGGGCGTGGACCATGCGATCGCCGACCTGCTGGCGGTTGATCCGGCCGGTCGGCTGGCGGTGATCGAAATCAAAACGAGCGAGGACATTCACCTGCCGTTGCAGGCGCTTGATTATTGGATGCGGATCGCCCATCACGCGATGCAGGGCGACTTCGCGGCGAAGGGGTATTTTCCGGGCGTGGAGTTGCGGACGGACGCGCCGCGTTTGATTTTGACCGCTCCGGCGCTCGGTTTTCATCCGACAACCGAAACGATACTGCGCTTCTTCTCATCCAACATTTCGGTGGAGCGTATCGGCATCGGGTTAGAATGGCGCCATAAGCTGCGCGTTCTGTTCCGGTATCGTGGAGCCGAGCGGCCCGGCGAGTGATTCATGGTCAATACATTCCTTCAGACAATTGGCAAAGCGATCAAATCGGTGAACCCGGAAGATGTGCGGCGTATGTCGGAGCGCTCCGTTTCGGTCGGACTGATGGCGACAACAGAGGCGCGCCTGAACGAGATGTGGTTCTGGCTCGCGCCGGTGGAGATCAGCGAGGCGAAGCGGCAGCAGCTGGCCGCGCTGGTGCATCCGCTGGGACCGCAGTTGCCGGACATGCCGACGCCGCCGGCGCGGCTCGACCTCGAATTGTGGGAAGAAGGACTGACCAAGCCGGAGCATGCGTTCACGTTCTATCGCGGCGATCCCGCGCGGACAGTGGCGGAAGTACTGGAAAAACACGATGAGCTGGGACTAGCGCTAAGCCGGCAGTTCGTTGTGTTCCGGCCGTATGTAACCGAGAAAATTGTGACATCGATCTGCAATGAGAACGTGGTGTTCTCGGTAACGACCTCGCTGCCGAATCTGATTCCGAGCTCTCTGAGTCTGCCCTACGCGGTGAGCGAATTCGCCAGCGACACGGCATTCCTGACCATGAATCAGTTGCGGATGGCGTTCTTGCTTGCGGGCGCGCATGACCGGCCGGTCGGCTATCGCGAGCAGAAGACGCAGATCGCCAGCGTCATCGCGGGCGCGTTTGGATGGCGGGCGATCGCGCGCGAGTTGGTGTCCAAGATTCCGTTCGGCGGCGGCGTGATCGGCAAGGCGGCGATCTCGTATGCAGGGACGTGGGTGGTGGGGCGCGGTTTGGAGCGCTTGTATAGAGGCGGGCAGCTGACGAAGTCCGAGCAGCGGCGGGTCTACGACGAGGGGTTGCAGCGCGGCAAGGGGATTGCGCGGAAGCTGCTGGCGGCGGTTGGGCGGTAGGGGAACGCCATGCTACCCTGTGAACCTGCCGGGCTCCCATGCTCAAGAACCTCTTCCTTTCCCTCTCGCAAAACGGCCGTCTGCGTCAGTGGATGGAGCACTCCGAGGCCGCCCGGCCATTAAGCCGCCGATTCATCGCGGGCAATACTTTGGACGACGGACTCGCCGTCGTCAAGGACTTAGCTCGCCGAGATGTTCTTTCCGCCTTGGACCCGCTAGGCGAAAACGTCACTACCGAAGCTGACGCTCAAGTGGCCGCAAAAACCGCTATGGACACTCTGCAAGCCGTGACCGCCCTCGGCGCCGGCGCTACGGTCTCCATCAAGTTAACCCAATTCGGCCTGGATTTGTCTGAAACACTAACGATGGAAAATGTTCTTCCTCTGGTGCGGGAAGCCAAGCGCCTCAATGCTCGCATCGAAGTCGACATGGAATCTTCCGCCTACACCAAGCGCACGATCGAGGCCCTCGAGCGCATGTCGGACGAAGGCCCCGTCCGCGCTGTCATTCAGGCTTACCTGTACCGTACGGAAAAAGACATCGAAAATCTGAACGCGCGCAAGATTCCGATCCGCCTTTGCAAAGGGGCCTATAACGAGCCGGAAAACGTCGCTTTTCCACGTAAGGCCGATGTGGACGAAAACTACAAGAAGATGGCGAGCCGGCTGCTCGAACACGGAACGTATCCCGCTTTCGCCACTCACGATCCCGCCATGATCGATCACGTCCTCAGCCACAAACCGGCGGCCGATCACTTCGAATTTCAAATGCTCTACGGCATCCGCCGCGACATGCAGGAGCGAGTACTCGCCGGCGGTTGGCGGCTGCGATTGTATGTTCCTTACGGCCCCGCCTGGTATCCCTACTTCATGCGCCGACTCGCCGAACGTCCGGCCAACGTTTGGTTTGTCGCAAAATCTATTTTTTCGTAGAGACCTTTCCAGCCGCGTATGTCAGGCGCTCGGAATTTCCGGCCACGAGTGCCGCGGATAGCGACGGCTTAGCTCCTTGCGCACTTGCGGATATAAGCGCGTCCAGAATCCGGCTAGATCCTGCGTCATCTGCACCGGCCGCTTGTTCGGCGCGAGCAGATGCACCACGACACTGACCGCGGCGTTTCTTTCATGCCGAAGAAGTCTTGCAGCCGCGACGCAATCCACGGCGGTTGGCCTTCGGCATAACCCACCTTTGTGAACCGCCCGCCTGGCAGTTTGATCCTTTCCGGCGCTAACCGATCCACCGCCTCCCGCGCATCGCGCAACAAAATCCGGTCGAGGCCGCCATCGCTCAACAGACTCCGCAGTTCGCTCAGCGACTTGCAGCCATAACAAGCCTCGGCCAGCGCCGCACGCACACGCGTGTCGTCCGGTTCCGGCGGACCGCCATGCTCCGCCGCGAACCGCCATCGCGCCAATAGCTCCGGACTTTCGGCCAACCCGGCTTCAAACGCCTTCTCCGCCAACATCGCCGCGGCCTTCGCTAGATCCACCGCGCCGGATCGCGACTCCTCGATCACAAATCCATCGAACGTCATCGCGCTCACGGCCTCGACGCGCTCGGCCGCGCGATTCCACTCCACGCCATCGCGGCTGTCCAATCGGTCCGGATACAAATCCAGCAGCCAGTTCGCATCGACTTTGCTCGCCAAACGAATCAGGCGTTTTTCGATCTCCAGCGCGACAACCAACTCCGCGTCGCGCACGCCCGACGACTCCGCCAACTGCGCGGCCCCGCCCGACGCCAACAGAATCTCACCGTTCGCGCGACGCCGTCCGATCCGATCCGGGAAAGCCGCCACAACCGCCGCCAACAATCCTTCTTCGTTGCCGCGTGTTCGCACCCGCGCCGCGCGGCGAATCTGCTCGGCGATCCGCGGCGTCCCCGGCTGCCACCGCTGTTCGAGCAACAGAAACAGATCCGAATCGACGTGGTGATCCGGCGGCCCGGTCAATCGTTCGCCCGCGCTCAACGCCGCCGCCGCTCGCGCGCCCTCTTCGCCCGCGCCGCGCGCATCGGCTTCAATCACCAATCGCGCCAACCGCGGGTGCAGCGGCAACACCGCCATCTTCTTTCCAATCGCCGTCAACGAACCATTCTCAATCGCGCCGATTCCCGCCAACACCTGTTCGGCCGCTTCGACCGCCGGCGCGGGCGGCGGCGTCAACCAAGGCAGATCCGTCACGCACTTGACGCCGCAGCCATGGAGATCCAGAACAAGTTGCGACAACTCTCGCCGCGCGATCTCCGGCGCATCCGCGAAAGGCCGCCGCGCGAATTCCTCGCGCGTGTAGAGACGAATCACCGTTCCCGGCGCCGTTCGCGCCGCGCGGCCGGCGCGTTGTGTCGCACTCGCCTGCGAGATGCGCGCGACTTCGACCGAGGGAATGCCGGTCCACGGCGAATCGACCGCGATGCGCGCCAAGCCGCTGTCGATTACCGCAGTCACGCCTTTGATCGTCACCGAACTTTCGGCGACGTTCGTCGACAAGATGATCTTCCGCTCTTTCGTTCGCGCCAGCGCGCGGTCCTGTTCTTCGGGCGACAAATCGCCATGCAGCGTGACGACGTTGTGACCCTCTAGCACTCGCGCGGCGCGGCGAATTTCGAACATGCCCGGCAGTAAGACAAGCACATCGCCGGTCAACTCGCGCTTCGCTAATTTTTCGACAGCGCCTTTCACGCGTTCTTCGAGCGGCGCGCCCGTCTCCGCGGTCCACTCGATTTCGAGCGAAAACAACTTCCCTTCACTGCGCAATACCGGCGCGCCGCCAAGATGGGCCGCGATCGGCGCAGCATCGAGCGTCGCCGACATCACGATGATTTTCAAATCGGGCCGCTGTGTTCGTTGCAAATCAAGCAGCATCGCCAGCGCCGTGTCGCCATCCAGATGCCGCTCATGAAACTCATCGAGCACCACGGCGCCCACGCCG
>VFZQ01000199.1 GCA_016871135.1 Acidobacteriota bacterium
ACGTTTTTCATCACCAGCACCGGATCAGGCAACGGGGCCAACCTCGGCGGCCTCGCCGGCGCCGACGCACATTGCCAGAAACTGGCGGAAGCCGCAGGCTCAACCGGCAAGGTTTGGCGCGCTTATCTCAGCACGCAAGCCGAGGGCAGCAAACCCGCCGTCAATGCGCGGGACCGCATTGGCAAGGGCCCGTGGCACAACTCCAATGGGGCGCAGATTGCCAAGGACGTCGCCGAACTCCACGGCGACACGATGGAGATGGCACAAAAGGGCAATCTCATCACCAAGAACAATGCTCGCAACGAAAAAGGCGAACTGGTAAACGGTGTGGGCGACAAGCCGAATATGCACGACATCCTGACCGGGTCGACCTTTGACGGCCGCGCCTATACCGACGGCGCCGACCACACTTGCAAGAACTGGACCTCCAATGGCGAAGGCACCGCACAGCTTGGTCATCACGACCGCAACGGCGGCGGCATTTCGTGGAACTCGGTCCATCCGTCGCGGGGATGCAGTCAAGAGAACCTCGTCGCCACCGGCGGCGCGGGTCTTTTCTATTGCTTCGCCCAGTAGTTAGTCGGAATGCATTGGTGGCGCTTTCCATCGATAGCGCCACCCCAACTTCGTGCAAATTTCAGCGCGCCGAGGGATCCAGCTTCAGGATCATCCCCGTATCGGTTACGGCCCAGGCTACTCCGTTTGGGGATAATCCGAGCGCGACCCTTTTCGCCACGGCCCGGTAGTCTACCGGGATCGATGTCCACACGGCCGTAGTTGTCGTTGCATCGTTGACCGTCGCCTCGTAGAACTTCACCTTCTGCGGCACCGGCAGCGCTCGCAGCGCCGCGTTCTCAATCCCGGCCACAACGATCCGACTATCCGCCGCCAACACATGATCGGTCGGCGCGAAATCCTTTGAACGGATGATCGACGACGACCGCCCCGATCGGAAGTCGATCCACATCAATTCGCCCGGAAACTCGAAGTTGTTGAAGTATTCGAGCAATGCCGCCGCGCCCGTCCCTTCGGGCTTGATTCGAATCTGGGTCAAATTTCCAAAGATCTGGTTCGACGACGGGTTCCATGTTTTTCCGCCATCCCGCGTTTCGATCAATATCATCACGGCCGGCCATTCGCGCCGCTTGGCCGCCGCTTCGGGCTGCATCCAATCGGGGAACATCACGTCATCTTCCTTGCGCGGCGCGCGGCTGTTACCGCCGATAATGCCAACATTCTGATTCACCGCGATGGCACTGAAATAAGCGTGATCGGGATTCGACGAGATCTCTTTCGTTTTTTCGATCGCCTTCCAGGTCTTGCCGCCGTCGTTGGTTTCCCACGCCGACTTGGCCAGACCCGCCGCCCACCCTCGCGCCGGCGAACTGAAATGGACTTTCAGAGGCCCCTTCAAGTTCGCGATCTTTTTCCACGCGCGGCCGCCTTCGTCGGAACGCCACACGCCTCGCACCGACACAAACCAGCAGATCTCTTCCTTCACGCACGAAATCGAGACCGGGTCTTCCTTGACGCGAATTGTCTCCCACTTCGCGCCGCCGTTGGTTGTGAGCAGGACAACACCGGTAACGCCCCTCTTTTCGGTCAACTGTCCGATCGCCAATCCCCGCTGCTCGGTCGGAAATGCGATTGCGCGTAAAGTCAGCGCCGATTCGTCCTCGTCGTGCAGCAGCGACATCGTCCACTTCGCCGCGGAGGCGCCGAGCGAGGCCGCTAGTAGAAAGACGAGCGCCCGCATCGCGTGTTATCTCACCGAACCGGCCATGAGGCCGGTCGAAAGCATCTCTTCCACCGACACCGGCTTTTCCAGCGCATCCCGGTCGACGCGCGCCAACAGCAGAAGGCACCCGATCTGTTCGCCCACCGTCGTCAGCAGTTCCATTTCGTCGCCCGAATAGGAATGCACATCGCGATGCTGCACATTGATCACGCCGACGACGCGATTGCGCGCGATGATCGGCGCGGACAGGAACGCCTCGTACGAATCGGCCTCCAGCTCGGGGAACGACTTGAACCGCGAATCGCGATACGCCTCGCGGCTAAGAGCGATCAGACGGCGGTTGCGCGCAACCCAGCCGGTCAAGCCCTCTTGCATCGACAACCTGACGCGGCCAACGGCTGAAGGCGGCGCTGTATTTGAAGCGCTCAACACCAGGTCGCCGCCATCGGTCAAATAGATGATGCACGAGTCGCACTCCAGGTGCTCCACCAACAGCGTGACGATACTACTCAACTCTTGCTGCAGCGGAACTTCCCGCACCATCAACCGGCTAATTTTTTGGAACAGATGCAGCTCTTCTTCGATACGAGAGAGCCGGAGTTCCAGTTCACGAACTTTTGACACCGCTCCTATTATCGCAGTCCCGCGCCCCGGGGGAAGACGGTACAATGCAAAATAATGCCGTCGATCGCCGAGGCGGTCCAGGCGCTCCAGCCTGTCGACGCCGAATCGGCCAACTATTTGGACTATCATCGCCGGCGCTACCGCTATCTGATGGAAGCCGTGGCGCGGGTCACGCCAACGCGCATTCTGGACGTAGGCATGTCGTACCAAACGATGCTGCTGCGCGAACTGTATCCGGCCGCCGAGTTGGAAACGATCGGCTACTTCGACTATCGTTTCCCGCGCATGCCGGAGGTGCTCCACACCGAGTTCGATCTGAACGACGCCGCGGATGAATCCGCCTGGCCCGACCGAGGCGGCTTCGACGTCATCGTCATGGCCGAGGTGATCGAACATCTCCACGTCGCGCCGACGCACGTCCTGCGGATGTTGCGAAAGATGCTCCGGCCAGGCGGGGCGATCGTCCTACAGACGCCGAATCCGATCAACCTCGCCCGGCGCATAACGCTTCTATTCGGGCAGAGCCCGTTCCGTGTCATCCGCGACGATCCTAAGAACCCAGGCCATTTCTGCGAATACACCGTCGAACAGTTGCAGGAGATCGCCGCACGCTGCCAGATGTCGGCCGGCGAATGGTCCCTTTCCAACTACTTCGGCAGCGGCCGCGGTTGGCAGCGTGTCTACAACGGACTCTGCGCCGTGCTTCCCGGCCAGTTGCACGAGGGCATTACGATGATTGTCCGCGTGTTATAGTTGTGACGTAGATTTCGGATAGACCAATTTACGAACTAGACCGGGAGTATGCCAATGTGTGCCGTTTCGCCAGAGCGAGAGGATGTATCGCCATTACCGCTTCGCGCGTTTGATTTCGTCGAGGTCGCCACCGGCGGCGCCCGGCAGACCGCCTATTACCTGCGTGCCGCGCTTGGTTTTCAACTCACCGCTTACCGCGGCCCGGAAACCGGCCACGACGGCGCAGCCAGTTACGTCTTGCAGCAAGGACGCATCCGCCTTGTTGTCACCGAGAGCCGCGGTGCGGACCGCGTTCGTTGCATCGGAGTCACGGTCGACGATGTTCGCCAGTGTTACGAGGCCGCACTCGCGCGAGGCACGCTATCGGTCTCGGCGCCCGCCGACTTTCGGGACGGCCTCGGCGCTGCCACCTTCGCTTCGATCTCAACCAGCGAGGGCCTCATCTATTCCTTCGTTGAACGCCAGTCCTACCGGGGCACGTTCCTCCCCGGCTACGAATCCGGACCGCTCGCCGACTCGGCTTCGCGCCCCGTCGGCTTATTGCAGATCGATGGCATCGCCTTTGCGGTGGATCGCGCCGGAATCGACGACTGGCGGCGATTTCATTCCGGGTTGCTGGGTCCGTCTCACGTGCGCTTCGAAGCGCTTCCGCCCGAGGCGCTCGCAACCGGCATCCGCATCACAGTAACCGCCGCGAACGCCGGGCAGACGATTCAGCGTCTTCGCGCACAGGGAGTGGACTTCGCCTCCGCGTCGGTGACAAGCCCGGTCCTCGACGGCGCGGCCCTCTCCTTTGCGATCATTCCGGCTGCCACGCCGTAACGCGTTCTCGAATCATGTCCCGAACCGCCCGAAACGATTCGATCGACGGTTGCTCCGCCGGGTCCGGGAAGGGCCAGTGCAACACGTGTTTCGCGCCAGGCACATAGGGACAGTTGTCTCGCGCGTTATCGCAAACGGTGATCAAGTACTCGATCGGCTGGTCAAGAAACTTTTCGATCGACTTCGATGTGTGGTGGGAAATATCGATACCGATCTCCGCCAGCGCTTCGATTGCCTGCGGGCGGACATAGGTCGCGACGGCGCCAGCGCTCGCCACTTCAAAACGATCTCCGTGTATGTGCCGCATGAGCCCTTCGCCCATTTGGCTGCGCGCGCTGTTCGCCGTGCAAACGATCAAGACCAGCGGTTTCTTTGTCAGCAACACGAAACGACCTTCGCCGGTTCGACAGCCCGGTTGCGCGTGCAGCATTCGGCGAAGAGAAAACCGAGCACTTCCTGAAGGCCTTCGCTATCGGCGCGATATTTCAGAAACGTTCCTTGCCGCTCCACGTTGACCAACGCTTGCTGCTTCAGCTTTTCGAGATGATGCGACAGCGTCGATGGCGCGATGCCGAGTTCGCTCTGCAGTTCGTGTACGTACAACCCATCGGGGTGCGCGGCGAGCAGGTGCCGCACGATCATCAGTCGCGGCGCGGAGCCGAGCGCTTCAAATTTCGCGGCAAAGTGTGCGGCGGTTTTTACAGCGGCCATAATTCGATTGTACTCGAATTATGGCTGATTCGTGAGTAAGAACTTGCCGCCGCTTTCTTTCACCACATGCAGCTTGTCTTTGCCAACCAGCGTTTCGATTCGCTTCATCGACGGCCCTTCCACGGCTAGGAAGTACTTTGCCGTCGAGGCCCACAGGGCGGCGAAGCGCGCATCGTCAACGAAAACCTCCGGCGCGCCCGGTGCGTACGATCCATATTCTAAATTGTTCACGCGCCCATTCAGCAGCAGCACGCCCTTCGGATTCGCGTAGAAGACGATGCTTGAAAATGTGTAGTACTGATTGTCCACGATCAGCCGCGCGTCTTTCGGCAGCGACTCCGCGAACGGCCGCGATCCCAGGTAGGGATCAAACGTCACCAGCGCCGTTCTTGCGGCGTGCAAGAACAAGACCATCATCACCGCCAACCCGATCAGTTGATTTCGGAAGCCCGCTACCGCGCCGATCAAGAACGCCACGCCGGCCATGATCAGCGGCGTTTTCAAATAGGCGAACGAGTCGATCGTGAGATCGCCCATGTGTCCGAGCGACAGAGTGTAGGCATCCGGATTCTGCGTCAGCGCGCGAGAGATATCGCCCGGCGCGGGCAGATTCCAAACACGCAGGAGGATAAACGCGATTGCGATCGCCGCCAGCGCCGCGACCACGCCAGCGGCCTTCGCGCCACGCGGGATCCACTTCGAGCCGCTGGTTAACGCGGGCGCCAGCAGCAGCGCGAGGGCGGGATAACAGGGCATGGAGTAGTATTCCTGCGTTGTCGAGAACGTGAAGAACGTCAGGAGAAACCCAGCCCAACACAACGCCAGCAATTTGGTGGCGTTCTTGCGCGCGTCCTTCACCGCCGGCGCGAAGAAGCTCCACGGGAACAGCCACAACAAATGGAACAGCCAGAAGAGATGCCGCGGCACGGTGTTGTAGTCGCGCGGCCAGCGCATGTTCAGAAATCGGAAGACGTGCTCGTTGAAGAAATAGAACCAGAAGAACCCGTGGTAGTGGCCGGGTTCCGACTTCATCGTGAAGTCGAAATAGGGCGGGTTGCGTAATGTTGCGATCACATGCCACGGCGCGGCGACGAGGAGGATAATCGCGATCGAGGCGACGGGCCGCAGCTTCCGCCACTCGCTCCAGCGCTTCGTGAACGTCAGCCAAAGGGCGATCGTCGCAACCGGAAACAGCATTGCGATGAGCCCTTTCAGCAGCAGGCCCGCGCCCATCGCGGCCGCGCCGATATAGGCGTGTTTCGCCTCGCCTGTCTCCATCAACTGCAGGAACTTCCACATGGCAATGGTGATCGTCAGCGTCAATATCGCGTCGGGAATCTGAATGCGGGTGAACAGCCACAGGCCGATGCAGGTCGACAGGATCAGTCCGGCGAACAACCCTTCGCGCTCGCCGTAGGCCCAGCGCGCAAACCGCGCCGTCACCCAACAAAGCGCGATCACGCCCAGCGCCAGCGGGATCCGGGCCGCCCAGTCGCTAACACCGAAGATCATGTAGCTTACCGCCATCGACCAATAGATCAGCGGCGATTTTTCCAGATACGCCACGCCGTTCAATCGCACCGTCACCCAATCGCCGCTTTCTAACATGTTCCGCGCGATCTGCGCCTGCACGGCGTCGACATCGTCCATTAATCCCGGCGGGCTGACGATGCACCCGAGATAGACGACCGCCGCGAACAACACGACGACTAACTGGTAACGGCGTTCCATTGTTTCTTCCACAAGAACAACATCAACAGGCCCCACAAATGATAGCCGTAGTTGGCGCGGCGCGCCTCATGATCGGCCAGAACTTTCTCCACCGCGCCTTCGCGAAACAGTCCGCTCTCGCGGATCGCTTGCGGCGTGAGCGTGTCATGCAACAGCGGTTTCAGAATCCCGCGAAACCAATCGTGCGCCGGGATGTCGAAGCCTTCTTTTTTCCGCGTCAACACGGAGGCCGGAATCTTGCCGCGCATGGTTTCTTTCAGGATGTGCTTGAGCTTCGATCCATTCACCTTCATGCTCTCCGGCAGCCGCGCCGCGAATTCGACGATGCGGTGATCGAGAAACGGGGGCCGCACTTCGAGCGAGTGCGCCATACTCATGCGATCACACTTGTAGAGAATGTCGTCGGGCAAATACCAGTGTTGATCGAGCTCGAGAAAGCTCGAGTAGTTTGGCGGCGCGTACACCGGCTGGAACGCGCGCAACAGTCCTTCGCGCTCGCGCGTTGTGAACGTTCCGTTCCAATAGAGATGGGCCTCCAGGGGGTCGAGCAGCGCGCCGGTTGAGAAGCGCTTCAGCTTGTATTCGAGGCTGATCTTGTCGTCCGACACGGGGAGTAGATGGGCCAGCGCGCGGCCCGCTTGCCGCAGTGGCTTCGGCACGTAACGCATCGCGCCGGCGTAGTTGTCGGCGAGATAGGTGTAGTAACCGCCGAACAGCTCGTCGGCGCCCTCGCCGCTCAGAGCAACGGTGACGTGTTTGCGCGTCATCTGGCTCAAGAACCAGACCGGCAGCGCGCCGGCGTCGGCACTGGGCTCGTCGGAGTAGTACGGGATTTTTTCCACCGCCGCGGCCAGGTCCTGCTCCGGGTTCAAGTCGAACTCGTGATGATCGGTATTGTATTTCCGCGCGACTTCGCGGAACCACGGACTCTCATCAAAGGCGCGCCCTTGAAACGAAACCGAGAACGTCTTCACCTGCCGGCCCGCGCACTCGGCCGCGTAGTGCAATATCGCCGACGAATCCACGCCGCCCGAGGCCCACACCCCTAATGGCACGTCGGCGATCAGGTGCTCTTTCACCGATTCGCGAAGCAGGTGATCCAGCTCCTCTTTCGCCGCATCGAGCTTTATGTCGCCCCGTGGCGCGAACTCAGATTTCCAATACGCTTCGGTCTTCTCTTTGCCGTCGACCCACTCCAGCCAATGGCCCGGCGCGAGCTTGGTAATGCCGTCGATCATGGTGTACGGCGCGGGAATGTAGTTCAGCGAAAGGTACGCGTTCAGGCCCTCGCGCGAGATACGGCGCGGAATTTCGTCATGCCCAAAGATCGCCTTCAGCTCCGAGCCGAAGTACACATCGCCGCCGCTGCGATTGAGATACAACGGCTTGATTCCCATTCGGTCGCGCGCCAACACCAGCCGCTTGCGCGACTCGGTCCACAGCGCCACGCCGAACATACCGCGCAGTTTCTCGAAGACCTTTACGTCCCATTCCAGAAAGCCTTGCAGAATGACTTCCGTGTCGGATCGCGACGCGAAGGAGCGGCCCAACGCAACCAGCTCCCGGCGCACTTCGTCGTGGTTGTAGATTTCGCCGTTGAAGACGATGACCGTATCGCCGCCGGCGGAATAGATCGGCTGCTTGCCGCCTTCGATATCGATGATGCGCAGCCGCGCGATGCCCAGCGAGCAGTCGTTCGATTCATGCACGCCCCACTGATCCGGCCCGCGATGATCGAGCGCGCGTGTGATCTTTTCGATCCGCCCCTCGGCCGCGCGCCGCCCGCGATGCGTAAATCCCGCTATGCCGCACATCGCCGTTTACTCATAGCGCAGCGCTTCGGCCGGCAACACCGCGGTCGCGCGCCGCGCCGGATAAAGCGTCGCCAAGAAACTTACCGCGAGCGCCGCGCCCGCTACCCACAGCGCGTCCAGCGGGCGCGGCTCGAACGGCACGTAGCTCAAGGCGTAGATCTCGGCGTCCAGCGTGAACCAACGGC
>VFZQ01000200.1 GCA_016871135.1 Acidobacteriota bacterium
GGCGGCGCCGAGCTATTCGCCATGACCATCCGAGCCATTCACGAACGTGTTCCCGACTGTCAGGTCGAAGTGCTCGTGCCCGACTTTCAAGGCAACTACGCGGCAATGGAAATGGTGATGGACGCCGGCCCCGAGGTGCTCAACCACAACACCGAGACGGTTCCCCGGCTGTACCGCACCGTGCGGCTTGGAGCCGACTACCCTCGTTCGCTCGACATGCTGGCGCACGCCAAACGCGTGAAACCGGAAACGCCGACCAAGTCCGGACTGATGCTCGGGCTCGGCGAGACGATCGACGAGGTGCTGCAAGTCATGCGCGACCTCCGCGCCCACAACGTCGACCTTCTGACGCTCGGCCAGTACCTGCGGCCAACAAAGAAGCACCTGCCTATCGTCCGTTATGTCTCCCCGGATGAATTTGCCGAGCTCAAGCGCGCAGGCCAGCAGATGGGCTTCCGGCACGTCGAGTCCGGACCGCTCGTCCGATCGAGCTACCACGCCGCCGACGCGGTGGAGTAGTACACTCTACGGCTACTTGGCCGTTCCCTGCGAAGTCGCGGCTACGATGCCCTTCACGATCATTTCCACGACACGCACGGGCTCTGCGAAATCGGAATTAGTCATGACGGCGACCACCAACTGCATATCGGGGAACATCGCCAGATACGTCCTCGTTCCGTGTTGGCTGCCCGAATGGCTGATCGCGTTCCGGCCCGCCACGGCGGATACATTCCAGCCCAAGCCATAACCGGTTAACGAGCCATCGAGCAGTTTCTGCTTCTCGGTCTGCATTTTCATCGTCGCGCGCTTCAGCAGTTTCTCTTCCTGCCATGCGAGCGCGAAGCGAATCAAATCGTCGGAGGTCGAGACATATCCGCCGCCCGGAATCTTGTTCGATGTATCGGCCAGGACCGCGTTGACGATCTTGCCGTCGCGCGTCTTGGTATAGCCGCGCGTCCGGTGCGGAATGATATCGCGATGGCTGTCATCGCGCGTCGCTTCCATCTTCGCCGGCGCCAGGACGTTGTCGCGCACAAAGTCGATGAACGGCACGCCCGCCGCCGCCTCGACCACGGCGCCCGCGACATTGTAGCCATACGTCGAATACAGGTACTTCGAACGGGGCTGATGCAGCAGAGCGTCGGCGCTGAAGATCTTTAACGCCTCGGCCACTGAGTTGTACCGGCGCGTCGAGTCCATCTCGGCGTCGCGGTAGGCGCACGTTCCGCTGAGATGGCCGAGCAGCATGCGCGTCGTAATCGTCCATGGCTTCTCTGGATATGAGGGCAGGTACTTCTGGATCGGGGCGTCCAGATCCAACCGGCCGCGCTCCCAAAGCTGAAGCGCCGCGACCGCGGTCATCGGCTTGCAAACTGACGCCGTTCGAAAGCGGGTGTCGGTCCGTGTGTCGACGTCGTTCTCCAAGTCCGCCTTTCCGAACGCACCGCTGTATCGCAGCACGCCGTTTCGGGCGACCGACACCGTCATGCCAGCAATTCCCTGCCGCACACGTTCGGCCTCGACGGCGGCTTCGATCCGCTTGACGCGCTCGCCGGACCACAGCCCCGATCTTGGCTGCGCCAACAAAATCGCGCCTGCAAGCAGAAGGAGTGCCGCTCGTGTCATAAAGGTGATTATTCCAAATCCTCCGCCCACAAATCGACATCGACTAGCCACTGGCCGAAGATCTCGGTGAGAGGGTATTCGCGTAGGGGAGGTATCGGCAGCCGATGGATGCTGAGCCCGCAACAACAGGACTCGCCGGCAGCGCTGTACAGGAACAACGACAGGCTGGGGACGATTCCCGGCATCGTGGGGCCTCGCGCCGAACTCTGCATTCGTGTGAAAGACACCGCCTGCCCGGTTTCGGCGATCAGTGCCGTCGAGAATTTACCCGTTGACCGAACTCGCTCAACAGGAGAACGGCTCAGCTTCCTGACCGGTCCACCAGCGCCTCGCGAGCAGCCAGCGCCGTTGCCGCCGCTTCTGCGGCGGTCGATCCCATCGCGGTGAGATGTCCCATCTTGCGGCCCGGTCGCGCGGAGGTCTTGCCGTACAAATGCAGCTTCACTCCCGGCATGGCCAGCGCCCCGGCCCAGTTCGGTTCTCCGCGATCCCACAGATCGCCCATGAGATTCGCCATCGCGGCGGGGCGCAGAAGTTCGGTGGAACCGAGCGGCAGCCCGCACGACGCCCGGAGCTGCTGCTCAAACTGGCTGGTCACACAAGCGTCGAAGCTAAAATGACCCGAGTTGTGCGGGCGCGGCGCGAGTTCGTTGATGAGTAGATCGCCGTCGCTCGTCACGAAAAACTCGACGCACAACACGCCGACGACGTCGAGTTTTTCCATCACCGCCTGCGCGATTTCGCGAGCCCGCTTGGACTGCGCTTCCGTTACGCGGCCAGGGGCGATCGTCAGATCGAGAATGTGGTTCTTGTGGTCGTTCTCGACAACGCCATAGTCGACGATGTTTCCATTGACGCCGCGCGCGGCGATTACCGAGACTTCCTTTTCGAAGTCGATCCAGGCTTCGAGGACGCACTCTTTCCCATCCATGCGGCGCCAAGCTTCGGCCGCCGCGGATGCCGCGTGAATTTTGATCTGACCCTTGCCGTCGTAGCCGAACCCGGCCGTCTTCAGAATGCCCTTCGGACCGATCTCGCCGATCACGGCCGACAGATCTTCCACGGACCGAACCTCGCGAAACGGCGCCACCGGGAAGCCGTTGGCTTCCAGGAATCGTTTCTCACGCAGCCGGTTTTGTGTTGTGTGCAGCACTTCGCCGCGAGGACGGACGAGGGTGCTCTCGGCGGCCGCGGCGGCAGTCGCGGCTGGCACGTTTTCGAATTCGAATGTCACGACTCGGACTTGGCGCGCAAACCGCCGCACGGCGTCGAGGTCCTCATATGGGGCCACGATTTCGAGATCCGCCACTTGGCCGGTCGGCGTGTCGGTATCGGGCGAAAACGTATGAACGCGATACCCCATGCGGCGCGCGGCGATCGCGAACATCCGGCCGAGTTGACCGCTTCCTAGAACCCCGACTGTCGCACCGGGCAATATCGGACGAGATGTCATGGCAGCGATTGTCCGCGCACCATGTCGTTCAACTCCTTGCGATACGCCCGCAGTTTTTCGCGAAGTTCGGGACGCGTGTTGGCGAGTATCTGGATTGCGAGAAGCGCGGCGTTGGTCGCGCCGGCTTTTCCGATGGCGAGCGTACCGACGGGAATACCGCCCGGCATCTGCACGATCGATAACAGCGAATCCACTCCCTTCAGCGCATGGCTTTCAACGGGTACGCCGAGCACGGGCACAATTGTCTGCGCCGCCACCATCCCGGGCAGATGCGCCGCACCGCCCGCTCCCGCTATGATCACTTCCAGTCCGCGCGCTTCCGCCGACGTCGCGTACTCGGTAAGCAGATCCGGCGTGCGATGCGCCGATACAACCCGACACTCGTGTGGAACGCCGAACCTGGACATCATTTCAGCCGCCGGGGCGAGCGTTTCCCAGTCGGATTTGCTGCCCATGATGATTCCGGCCAGTGGCTTGGTCATTGTGTGTGGTCGGCCGCAAGTTGCCGGGGCCGTAACTATCTAAGATAATTCGACGGGAGAGGAGCGAGCAACCATGAAGATTTCAAGACGGGCGGCGCTACTGGGGGGCCTTGCGGCGAAAGCCGCCACGAGAGCGCCAAACATCGTGCTGATTCTGGCCGATGATTTAGGGTCCGCGGACCTGGGCTGCTACGGGGCCAGGGAACTGAAGACACCGCATATCGATTCGCTGGCGCGGGACGGCGTGCGCTTCTCCAACGCCTACTGCAACGCCCCGGAGTGCACGCCGAGCCGATGCGCGCTCCTGACCGGCCGTTACCAACAGCGCGTCGGCGGACTGGAATGCGCGATCGGGCTTGGCAATGTTGGACGTTACGACGAGGCCATCTGGCTGGCCGAGCGCGGCGAGTTGGGCCTGCCCGGCTCCGAGACAACTTTGGCAACTATTCTGAAGCGGCGCGGCTACCAGACGGCGTTGTTCGGCAAGTGGCATATGGGCTACCTCGACATGTTTTCGCCAAACCGCCACGGTTTTGACGAATCCTGGGGAATTCTTGGCGGCGGCGCCGACTACTTTCGCTCCACCGAGCAGGACGGCGCCATGGTACTTCGCCACAATGGCCAGGAGGCAAAGTCGAATGGTTATCTGACCGATGAGATCGGCAAACGGGCGGTGGATTGGATCGCGAAGCGGAATGCGCGGAAACCCTTCTTTCTCTATGTCCCGTTCAACGCACCGCACTCGCCGTTCCAGACGCGCGACGACGCGGGCAAAACCCCGGTGCAGTGGAACGGCGCCAATCGCGCCGCATACTTGAAGATGACCGAAGCGATGGACGATCAGGTCGGCGGCATCCTGCGGGCGATCGACGAATCGAAGGAACGAGACAACACGATCGTCCTGTTCATGAGCGACAACGGCGCGCCGGCCAGCGGCAGCAACGTGCCATATCGCGGCTCGAAGAGCTCGGTGTGGGAAGGCGGCATTCGAATGCCGCTGTTGATCCGTTGGCCGGGCCACCTGCGCGCAGGCTCGAATTGCGCACAGGTGACCCTGATGATGGACGTTACCGCAACCTTGGCAGCCGCTGTCGGAGGTCAGCCGGCCAAGGACCGTCCATTCGATGGGAAGAACCTGCTTGCCCAATGGAAGGGGGCGGCGCCGGTTCCTCGAACTGTTTTCTGGAGATACAAGCGCGCCGAAAATCGAAGGAAAGCGGCACGCGATGGGGACTGGAAACTGATTTCGGAAAACGGACAGGAGTCGCTTTACAATCTCAAAACCGATCCGGGAGAGAAGGCGGACCTGCTTGCGCGAGAACCAAAGGTTGGTTCCGACCTACGCGCGAAGCTTGCCGCGTGGGAGAGGGAGGTGGCCGCACCGCGGCTGAAGGGGTTTCGCTAGACGCTTGCGGGGCGCGCAGAAGCGAGTTGAGCAGGCCAACGGCCTAGAACGGCAACTCGTCGTGTGTAATACCGTCGGGCGCCGTCTGCGATGTAATCGCCCGATTGAAATAGACCTTGCTGTCGTTGTCCTTGGTGATCTTGGCGACTTCAAGTTCCACGCCTTCGAGTTCCGACACGCGCATTGAGAGGTCGGAGAAACTCGCCAGCCGCAGGCCGCAGATTTCGAGTTCCTTCTTCACGTACGGAAGAGACTTCTCGGTAATCGCGCTGTGTTTACGCAGGATGCGATCGCGGAACGTTGACCCGGTGATGCGCAGCACCCAACGGACCATCGGATTGCCGCTCGACTGCGACGTCGTCAACGATGCTTCGGCGACAACCACTTCATAGCGGCCGTCGGGGATTGTATTGGAGGACGGGTGCGACTCAGCGGCCGCTTCCGTGCTGTAGAGATGATTGAACCGGCTAAGGTCAATCGGTTCTTCGAAGGCGAAGGAGGAATTCATTCGGTTGGCTCCTGCACTCTTCTAATGCACGCGCGATGCCAAACGAAATCGGCCGAAATCAAGGCTTTCGCCACCCGGCGCGTTCCAATCTGAAACGCGCCGTTTCAATCTAGCGCCGCGAGCCGGTCAAAACGGCACGTCGTCGTCGGAGATTCCTTCGTCAAACGGAGAGGGACCCGAGGAGGTGGGCGCCGGCGAAGCCGCGGGTCGAGCCGTGCGTGGCGCCGACACCATGCGCGGCTCCTGACTAAAACCCCCGTCGCCCCCGCCTTCGCCGCGATTCCCGCTAAGCAGGATCACGTCGTCGGCCACGACCTCGGTCGAATACTTCTTCTGCCCGTCCTTGTCTTCATAACTGCGCGTTTGCAGCCGTCCTTCGACATAGACCTGTTTGCCCTTGGTCAAGTACTGCGCCAAATTTTCGGCGCGCCAGAGGGAGATATTGTGCCAGTCGGTCTCCTCTTTCCATTCGCCGGTCTGTTGATCCTTCCACCGGCGCGATGTCGCTACCGAGAAGCGGGTGACGCTCACACCCGACGGAGTGAACTTCGTCTCCGCGTCCCGCCCCAGATGTCCAACCAGTATCACTTTGTTTACGCTGCGCGATGCCATATCTGTTGCAGTCTAGCAGACCTGAAACCGCGACCTCTGGTACCTTTGCGAAACCACGCAAAACGGACTCGTTCCGGCTCGGCCATCGGGCGAGGAACTCGCCCGTTTGCGCCGCCCCTTCGCGGCCCCTGGGCTCCAGAAAACTCCGAAATGTGAATTCAGTCAACTACCCCGTTTCATCCGTCCGCAAACTGAGACATAATACTGCTATTCACATTTCCCGGTTTCAGCCGATGAAGGGAATGTAGAAGCAGTTGGGTTTTGGAACGCGGCTTTCGTAAAACCGGAGGCGGCTTCCAGGAAAGGCAACAATCCGTGGGCGCCTCCCCCTTCCATGTCGGATTCATTCGATGGGCCGTACTCTACGCGTGTGCTTCGATCGCGGCGCCCGCGCAGTTGCTGATGACGGGAACCGGCGGCATGGTGCGGCTGTTTGGAACCGATCTGGCGGTGCTCGAAATGAAAGAGCCTCGCAAAGACCTGCCCTGTCACGTGACCCCCACCAAGTCCGCGCAATTGGGTTTCGACCTCAAGTTTCACGGCGGCTACGAAGTCTCGGTGCCGATGAAAGAACTCGCCGGCAATGAGAATCTCCTGACGATCATATTCCGCGTGACGGAAGCGGCCAACCCATCGGAGCCGACCTACTTCATTCAACGAGTGAAAGTCCCCGAGATCGACGCCGACGCCAAGGGCGACGCCTCCTTCTACGGCGGCTTCGATCTAGGCGAAGGCAAGTACAAAATCGACTGGCTAATGCGCGACCGCACCGAAAAAGTCTGCTCTTCCTATTGGGACGTCGAAGCATCGCTCAACGAACGCGACAGCGAAATGGCGCTCACCATCGGCGCGGGCAACATCCGGCAGTCCGATACCGAGTTCTTCCGCCAGGAACCGCCGGTTGAACGCACCGGCGATCCGACGACCGTGAAGATCCTTCTCAACTACGCACCGCAGAATCCGCGCAGCTCCGCCATGCGGCCGATGGACACCTCGGCGCTGATGTCGATTTTGCGCAACATCTCTCGGGACCCGCGCGTCACTCGCTTCTCGCTCACCGCCTTCTGTATGCAGGAACAGAAAGTCCTATACCGGCAGGAGAACGCCGAAAAAATCGACTTCCCCGCCCTCGGCGCGGCGCTTGAAAAACTGCAACTCGGCCGGGTGGATGTCGCCGCGCTCAGCGACAAGCGGTCCGATGTGAAGTTCCTCACCGGACTCATCCGCAGCGAGTTGGGTTCGAACGATCGCCCCGACGCCTTCATCTTCGCCGGGCCGAAGATCATGCTGGAACACAATATCGAGTCGGAGGCGCTCAAGGAGATCGGCTCCATCAACGCGCCGGTCTTTTACATGAATTACAACCTGTTCCCCCAGGTCACGCCGTGGCGCGACGCCATCGGCAACGCGGTCAAGTACTTCAAAGGGTTCGAGTATACGATCTCGCGTCCGCGCGATCTGTGGTCTTCGACCAGCGAGGTCGTCAATCGTATAATGAAAACGCGATCTTCGCGAATTGCACAGAACGCAAATCAACCCTGATACGTCCCACCGTATAGAGGCCGCCGATCATGCGAAATATTCCGACCTACGCCGCTTACTTTCTCGCTGCCGCCGCAGTTTACTCACAATCTGGTGACGTCGGTAAACGAATGGCGCCTTACGTCCCGTCACCGCAAGAGATCATCGACCGGATGCTCGAGGTCGCGCAGATCAAGCCGCTGGATACAGTCATCGACGTGGGCTGTGGCGACGGCCGCATTCTTGTAACCGCGGTACAGAAGTTTAAGGCCAAGGCCATCGGTATTGAAATCGAGCAGAAGATCGCCGCGCAGGCCACGGAGACCTTGCATAAACTCGGGCTGCAGAACAAGGCGCGCGTCGTCCGCGCCGATGTTTTCGATGTCGACCTCAGCCAGGCCGATGTCTTAACGCTCTATCTGACGACGAGCTTTAACGAAAAGCTGCGGCCCAAGTTTGAGCAATCACTCAAACCCGGCACGCGCGTGGTCTCGCACGACTACGGCATTCGGGGCTGGAATCCCGTCGAAATCGAAGAGGTCTTCGTGCACGGGCGACGGCATCGGATCTTTCTTTACGTCATCGGGCAGAAGAAGAACTAGCCCGTCGCGCAAACAGATTGTGGGCTTCGCGGAGGCGTTTCGCGAACATCCGCGGCGGCTCGATTAGCCCAACCTTCGCAGCTAATGGGCAAAAAGAGCGAAATGTGGCAGGCAAAGCGGGCTAACCCGAATGCTTGCAATAGCGAGTTA
>VFZQ01000201.1 GCA_016871135.1 Acidobacteriota bacterium
GCAGGTTGGATTGTCGGTATTGCTGCTGCTCGGCGCGGGTCTGTTCGTGAAGACACTGCAAAACCTTAGACGGATCGATCTCGGCATTAAAACGGAAAACGTCGTCACTATGGGCGTCAGTCCGGCGTTCCCATACGAACCCGCGCGCAAGCTCCAGCTAATCCGCGAGTTGATGGACAATCTCGGCCGGGTACCCGGCGTCGCGGCCGTCGGCGCCAATTCGACCCAACTCTTCATGGGCGGCCGGTCCGACGGCTCGGTGACAATCCCCGAAGTCGACGAAAACTCGCGTCCGCAGAGCTTTTTCAATTGGATCACGCCCGGCTACTTCGAAGCGCTCGGCATTCCGATAAAAGCGGGCCGCGGATTTACATGGGCCGACTGGGGCGGCGGCCGCCGGGTCGCCGTTATGAACGAGCAGATCGTCAAGGAGTATTTCAACAACCAGCCGCCGATCGGCCGCAGCTTCGGCCGCGGCATGCGCGCGCCGCTCGATACGGAGATCGTTGGTGTCTTTGGCAACTCGCGCTACCACGATGTGCGCGGGGAGATCCCTCGCCAGACGTTCATGAACATGGATTCCACAATCGCCAATATCACCACGATCAACGTCTACGCGCGCGCCACCGGCGATCCGCGAACCGTCATGGCCGCGCTGCGCACCGAGATCCAAAGGACCGATCCGAATCTCGTGGTGACCGGTATGCGCCCACTCGATGAGCAGATCAATTCACGAATCGTCAACGAACTGCTGCTGTCGTTTCTGGCAACTGGCTTTGCCGTGTTAGCGACGTTGCTCGCGGTCATCGGGCTCTATGGAGTGTTGACGTTCGTCGTCGCGCGGCGCACGCGGGAGATCGGCATCCGCATGGCGCTGGGGGCCGAGGCGTGGACCGTCGTGCGGCTGATCGTCTCCGAATCGGCGGCTGTGATTCTGTTCGGCATCGCGGCCGGTGTCGCCGCGGGCTATGGACTCGGAAAGTACATCGAGAATCAACTCTACGAAGTGAAGCCCGACGACACGCTGGTCTTTGTCCTTACCGTCGGCGCACTGCTCGCCGCCGCGGCATTCGCCACGCTGTTACCCGCGCACCGCGCGACGCGCATCGATCCGGCCCACGCGCTACGCACCGACTGATCGGCCGATGCGTTGCAACAGCAGCGCGTACTTGGTCCTGTCGGCCTTAACGGGATTTCGCTCGGCCGTCGATGCCCTTTGTATCCGCAGCTTCGCGAACTTCTCGGTCCGAACCCCGCCGACTTCGGCTGTGACGGGATAATCGCCATCGGCGAGATTGGGAACCGTGACGTTGAATTGGTAGAGCCCCGCGCCGGTGAGACCGGCGAACGCTACCGGAGCTTCGACCGTGTCGATTTGAATCTTTACCGGATTCGTCGTGGGAGCGGGCGCGGTGGGTACTTGGCCCGAGGTAACTCCAGGGCTCGTCGGTCCGAATCCGGTGCCGTACAACAGAACGGCATCGCCCGGTTTGGCGGGCACGGTAACGGCGCCATCGAATAGTCCGCTCGGGCCGATCAACGCGCCATCGGAACGCACAGCGGCCGCATTTTCATTGGGGAACTGGAAGAAGCTGGGCTTTAGGCGCTTGAACGCAACCGTCGCCTCGGTGGACGTGCCGCTCGCGTTGGTAACGGTGACCGGTGCATTGGCGTCGATCGTCGTATCCGGCGTGAGCACGTTAATCTGCGTCGGGCTGATGTAGTAAACCGAAGCGGGTTGATTGTTGATTCGAACACTCACGCCGTCCAGGCTCTCGGGCAACTTCCCGTTTACGATTTCATTCGCGCGCCACGTACGCGTCGTCGAAGCCAGTCCGTTGCCGTGAATTTCGAGCCACGATCCGGACGCAGCGCCGGCCATCGACACCAGCGTCGGACGCGTTACGGCCGGCGTCTCCGGAACCGTGTAACCCATTACGATGTCCCAATTGACGGCGAGAGCGCCGACGGGCGAACCGGGAATCGCGGTCCATGGACGAATCACCGAGGCTCGCTGCGCCGCGTTGGTGATTCCATTCAGTACGCCGTCATTGCCGATTTCGCCCTCCACGTAGAGCTGTGTGATCAACGTCGTGCCGCCTGGAATCGTGACCTTGGCGTGTACGTGGCGAACGCGGCCCGGATAAAGCCCGGGCTTGATCGTACGGAACAGATAGGCGCCGTCGGATGCGGTGACGAAGCGCCCCCAGCCCTGGAAGTTCGAATCGCGGCGGCCATTCAGCGCGCCCGAGGTGTGAATGTAGGAACCAAGATTGTCGGCCTGCCAGATCTCGACGGTCGCGTTACGAACCGGTTGACCGGTACGATCGAGAACGCGGCCGCTCAGCCAGGCAACCGTGCCCGCGCCCGGCGTGATGTTGTTGTTGATGACGAGCAGGTCGTTATCGGAATCGAGCGGAAGGGCGTTGGGATAGTACGGTCCCTCCGTCTGCGCGGGCGTCAATGTCAGAGCCTGCGCGAAGAGACCCTTCTCCGTAAAGAAAGCGCCGCCGGCGGCGAGCGCGGAAATGAATCGGCGGCGGTCGAGTGTGCTGAGTCGCATATAAACCTTTGAACCGCGGGCGGCGGGTTGGGTTGCGTTTTCGCCCTAAAGCCTAACTGACTTAACGCGAAGTTAACGGCGCTTTACACAGAGGTCTAGAATTGTAAGGAATGCGGCGGTTGCAAGTCGATACATTCGCGGTTTCCGGCGGTACCTGGCGGCTGTCGAAGTGGGCGCCATCGCCCGATCTATCGGACGCCGTCGAGAGTTTGTGGGCGGTCGAGTCGAGTCTGGCTGGATTTCGCGAACATGTCGTTCCGCGTGAAAACGTCGAGTTGATGATCAACCTTGGCGGCCGGCAACTCGTGCACGATCCCGCGGGCCGGACTCAGGCGTTTCGACACTCGTGGGTGTTTGGCCTGCAGACGAGTTTTCTTGATGTCGAGAGTCCGGAGACTCCACGGCTTTTCGTCGCAAGCCTGCGGCCCGCGCATGCCGCGGCGGTGTTGGGCGTGTCTGGAACGGAGATCGCGGGGCGCGTGCTTCCGTTGGATGAACTCATCGGCGGCCACGCCGAATCGTTGGCCGCGCGTATGGAAGCGTCGCCATGCGATGAAGCGCGATTCCGCATCCTTGAAGACTTCATCCGGCAACGCAGGACGGCTTTCCGTGCGGGGAATCCGACGGCAATCCGCGCGATCGTCCGCATCATGGCGCGCGGCGGTCAGGTCGCCATCGGCGCGATGGCGCGGGAATTCGGATGCAGCGCGCGCTATCTGGAGACTCGCGTCGGCGAGTTGGCCGGACTCTCGCCGAAACAACTGGCACGCGTGATCCGCTTCACCCGCGCCGTCGAGGCTGTGCGGACCGCGGCCCATGTCGATTGGACGCGAATTGCGCATTCGGCGGGGTTCTTCGATCAATCGCATCTGAACAAAGAGTGGCGTCTGTTAACGGGCGTTGGGCCGTCGGAATTTCTGGACCGCCGCGATCCGTCGTCACAAGCCGTGGTGGTAACGTAGAGTTCGTTTTTTTACAAGCGATAAAGGTTGAGCGATTTCTACACTGCGAATTGTATGCATGTCACGTACAAGGCGGATCGCGAAATCGACGGACAGACGGAGAAGTGGTACGCGCAACTCGACGCGCGAGGCGGCCCGGCGGCGGGGCGAAAAGCGCTCGGCGAATGGCTCATGAAAACAGGCAAACTCGATGCGTGGTGGACAACGACGGTACTTGTCGAATACGAGAAGGCGCGCAACGGAGGCGCCGGCGGCGGCTACAATATCTGCGTGACGAAATCGATTAACGCAACGGCTGAGGCTGTGTATGGCATACTCTCCGGTCCGGCGTTGGGGCTCGGGACTGGGTTACAAGAAGGGAGCCGTTTCGACGATGGCGACGGGCATCGGGGCATGATCAAGAAACTGACGGTGGCGAAACTCCTACGGTTCACCTGGGAGGGCGAGCGTCACGGCCCATCCGAAATCGTCGAGATCAAGTTATCGGCGGCCGGCGCCAAGTGCGCGGTCACGTTAAATCACTCCGGACTTCCGGATCGCGCCGCGGCCGATGGCATGCGCGCGGCGTGGGCCGAGTTGCTGCGGCGGGCACAGGAGCTTGCCGCGTGAAGTGGATCCTGGCATTGTGCGTGGTGTGCGAGGCGCAATCGTGGGATCTCTATCGCGCCTCGATCGCGGCGGCATCGGCGTCGTTGCGATTGGACGATACCGCCGCCGCGCAACGGTGGCTGAAGACCGCGCCCGCGGAACATCGCGGCTGGGAGTGGCGATACCTCAACGCGCTGGCCGCCGAGAGTTTTCGCGACATCCGCGCTCACGACGCGCCGATCACGGGTCTGGCCGCATCGAAGGACGGTAAACTGCTGGCGACTACGTCGGGCGATTCGACCGTGAAACTCTGGGACGCCGCGAACGGCGAATCGCGCGCGACGCTGAAAGGCCACACCGCTTCGACTTGGTCGCCCGCGTTTCGGCCGGGTGCGGCACAGCTGGCATCGATGGGATCGGACGGAACGGTGCGCGTTTGGGAGATCGCGGCGAGCGTCGAATTGGCGAAATTTGAAAATCTCGGCAACGGCTTGGGCGCGGTCGCGTGGAGTCCCGATGGAAAGTTGCTGGCCGCGGGAACATGGGCGATCGCCGCGGGCCGCGGAGTGATTGGCCAGTTGTACCTGTGGGAGTACGACTCGCGCCGGCTGCTTTGGAAGAGCGAGTTTGGCGTGAAACCGATCACGTCGGTCGCGTTCCATCCGAGCGGGAGGCAGTTCGCGGTTGTGACGTGGGACTCGATACTCGGCGTGTTCGACGCGCCGGGCGACGGGAAGGCGCGAATCGAAACCAATATCAGCGAGAAAGACGGATCGTACTCGGCGATGCAAAGCGTGGCGTACTCGGCCGACGGTGCGACGATCGCGGTGACCTCGAAGGACAACGCCGTGCATCTGTTCGATGGCGCCAGCGGCAAAGAGACGCGTATATTGCGCGGGCACTCGCGATGGTCGAATGCGACCGCGTTCGTTGGACCGCTGCTCGCAACCGCTTCTAGCGATTCGACGATCCGATTGTGGAACGGCGATGGCGCGCTCATCCGAACGCTGCATGGTCATACCGCGGCGATTCACGGTTTGGCGGCATCCGGCGGCAATCTGGTCACGGCCGCCGCCGACGGCACCATGCGCTGGTGGCGGATGGGCGGCGCTTCGGAGTGGCGCGCCCCCGATACGGTTTACGGTCTGGCGTTCGATCCAAAAGGTACGCGGGTGGCGACGGCCTCGTGGGGCGGCGTGGTGAAAATGTGGGGTGCGAACGGCTGGGAGAAAAAGTTGCACAACGCCTCCGCGAATGCTGTTGCGTTTTCGCCGAATGGCGACCGCATTGTCACCGGCGGCAACGATGGTGCGGTCAATTTGATCGACGCGAAAAACGGCGAAGTGCTGCGAAAATTCGAGACGGCGTCGAAAGGCAGAGCGGCAGGCATCGCCTGGAGCCCTGATGGGAAGGCGATTCTGGCGCCGTCGACAAGACCGGACGGCAAGATCTGGGATCCCGCCACCGGAGCGTTGCTCGGCACCGTGACCGGCGGGAGCGGCGAGATCTACTGCGCGCAATTCAGCCCCGACAGCCGCTGGCTCGTCATAGGTTGGACCGATGGCACGCTGCGCGTCATCGACTGGCGGAACGGGAACGAGTCCGCGAAGTTTCCGAAGATCGCGGGCGGCGTCTACTCGGTTACATTTTCGGCCAACGGCCGCGAACTGTTGACGGCTGGAGGCGATCGGAAGATCCGGCAATGGTCGCTTCCCGATGGAAAGCTTGTGCGCACCTTGGAAGGCCATACCGAGTTGATTTATTCGGCCGGCTACTCGCCCGACGGTACGCGGATCGTTTCGGCGGGCAGCGATCAGACGGTGCGGTTCTGGGCGGCGAGAACGGGCGAAGAACTGTTGATGGTTCCGTTCTCTTCGCAGGTGTATCTTGTGAAGTTTTCGCCGGACGGCCAACAGGTGGCCGTTGCGCCGATGAATGGCACGGTTGTGTTCCTCAGCGAACGCAGTCGTTGATCGACGGGCACTGGCATCGCATCAGGGCCTCCAGCAATTTGCGCATTTCGTGCAAGCGGCCGAGTTGCGCGTCGATCTCCTCGATCTTGTTCGCCGCGAGCGCGCGCCAGCGGGGACCGGGCGGCGTCTTCGCGTCGAGCCCGTTGAGCAGCCGCTTGATTTCGTCGAGACGGAACCCGGCCGCCTGCGCAAGCCGCACCACATTCACGCGCGCAACGGCGGAGTTATCGTAGCGGCGCTGGTTGCCGGTCCTCGCGGTCGCTCTCACAATTCCGGCGGCCTCGTAGTACCGCAGCGCCGAGGCGGCGATCCCCGTTTTCCGGGCAAGCTGTCCGATGGTCAACATTTTTCTCTTGACTTAAAGTCGACTTTAAGTTTGATACTACCGTCATGAAGATTGCAACCATATTGTTTTCGCTGACGGCGATTGCGCAGCCGATCGCGTGCAACTTGAATGCGCTGACGGCCGAAGAGCGGAAGGAACACGCGGCGCTGAGCCGCCGTGTAGCCGGGGCGTTTCGCGAGCCTTCGGCGACCGCCGATGGATGGGCGCTTTCGGTCCCGGTCGAACTGCTGCCCGACCTGGCGAAGTGGATCGACAGCGAGCGCAAATGCTGCCCGTTTCTGCGGTTCTCTGTCGTCGTCGAGCCCGGAGCAACCGCGGCGCGATTGACATTGTCCGGCCGCGAAGGGGTGAAGGATTTCTTGGCCGAACAGTTCAGGCTCAAAACTTTTTGAGCGCACGCGGGTTTGTCGAGAGGATGCGCTGGCTCGTTACCGCGGTATCGTTGACTCTCGCCGGGCAGCCGGCAACCCGTGTGACCTCGTTCGATTCGACGTACACGGTGGCGCCGGGTGGCAAAACCGGCTTCTTCGAAAGCCGGCAGCCCGCCGACCTCGCGCTGTCGTCTTTTGGCTTTAACAAATCCGGCGGGGGCCTGCTGTTTCACCATCCGCGCAATCTCGCCGGCGACGGACAGCGATTGCTTCTGGCCGATAGCAACAACAACCGCGTGTTGGTGTGGCTGTCGCCGCCCACCGACAACGCGCCGCCATCGCTCGTACTCGGTCAGCCGGACATGGATTCGAACAATCCGGGCAACGGCCTGAGCAACATGAATTGGCCGGGGCAGATCAGCACCGCCGCGGGAGGCCGCGTGGTAATCGCCGATTCCTACAACGACCGGCTCTTGATTTGGAATTCCTTCCCAACCGAGAACGGCCAGCCGGCCGACATGGCGCTACGCACACCCTCGCTGCGCTGGCCATGGGGCGTGTGGACCGACGGCGAGCGCCTGGTGGCGACGTCCACCGGCGGGCGCGCCATTCTGTTCTGGAACAAGTTCCCTGAACGCGCCGATCAGCCGCCGGACTTCGAAATTCGCGACAGCGCGATCGGCACGCCGCGGACCATCACCAGCGACGGCACGCGCCTAATCGTCGGCGATCATAACGCGTATCAGACGAAACCCGGCAACTTCGTGTGGAAGACATTCCCACGCGCGGCCTCCGACCTGTTCGACTTCTTCATGCAAGATCCAATCGACGGCAACGCGAACTGGATGCAGGGCACGTTTTTGGGCGATAGCCGCCTGGCGATGCTCGGGCGGACGCTGCTGATCTGGAATGAATTTCCAGAGACGGCGGACACCCGGCCGGCACTCGCGATCGACGCCTACCGCTTCATGGGTGGTGATGGCGGATCGGTGACCGAAGCCGCCGGGCGGCTCTACATCCCCGAATACAACGGCAATCGAATCGCCGTCTACAACGCCATCCCCGAGCGGAATTCCCAGCGCCCCGACTTCGCGATCGGGAGTCCGGATTTCGAGACCAACACGCTGCGCAGCGAGTTCCTGATTACCAATCCGGCGCCCGTGACCGACGGCAAATCGCTCTGGGTGTCCTCCGATTTCGAGCGCCGCATGTATGTGTGGAAAGACATCCCCGATGAGAGCGGTGCACGGGCCAACTTCGTCTACGATCTGCCATTCGCCCCCTGGGACAACGAGATTCACAATGGCCGGCTGATACTCGCGGGAAAGGACACGTTCGCGGTCTGGAACGCGTTGCCCCGTAGCGGCGAGATGCCGTCGGCCGTGGTGCGCGGACCGTGGCGCGAGATTCGCGGCGTCGCCATGGATGACACGTATTTCTATCTGGGCGAGCAAGACGCCAACCGCGTCTCGGTATGGCGCGGCGTTCCCGCCGCGAACGAACCGCCGCTGTTTACGTTGAACATCCGCCAGCCCTCGAGTATTTCGA
>VFZQ01000202.1 GCA_016871135.1 Acidobacteriota bacterium
AGCGGCCTAGGATCGCTGGCCTTGGCCGATCTGTTGTCCGCGGGCCCGGCCGTCAATGACCTCGCGCCCAAGCCGCCTCATCACACCCCGAAGGCCAAGTCCGTCATCTGGCTCTTCATGGAAGGCGGCCCGAGCCACATCGACCTGTTCGATCCGAAGCCTGAGTTGGAGAAGTTGGCCGGCAAGACCACGCCGCCATCATTCAAGCTGCCCGTGACCAGCGCGACCGGCTCGCATCGCATGCCGCTGGTCGCCTCTCAACGGAAGTGGAAGCAGCACGGGGAGAGCGGGCTCTGGATATCCGACTGGTATCCGCACATCGCCGCACATGCCGATCGGCTGGCCGTGATTCGTTCGTGCTGGGCCGATGGCTTGAATCACGTTGGTTCGGTGCGGCAGATGAACACCGGATCGATCCTCGCCGGCCGTCCTTCCATGGGTGCTTGGACGTCGTACGGGCTCGGCGCGAGTAATCGGAACCTGCCGTCATTCGTCGTGCTCACCGATGATAAGGTCGTGCGCGGCGGCCCCACGAATTGGGGTTCCGGCTTCCTTCCAGCCTCCCATCAGGGCACGCATTTCCAGAAAGAGGGTCCGCCGCTTCTCGATCTCGCGCCGCCGGAAGATGTCGGCGAAAGCCGCCAGCGCAGCCGTCTGGATCTGCTGCGCGCGCTCAACCGGCGCAATGCCGCGCGCTATCCATCGGATGACGAACTGGACGCGCGCATGGAGTCGTATGAGCTGGCATACCGGATGCAAAGCGCCGCGCCCGGAGCCGTGGATCTCGGCAGTGAATCGGAGGCGACCCGGCGGCTTTACGGAATGGATGACAAGGCGACAGCGCGGTTCGGCACGAGTTGCCTGCTCGCACGGCGGCTCGTGGAGCATGGCGTGCGCTTCGTCGAGGTGTACTGCGGTAGCGGCAGCGGGTGGGATGCGCACACGGGCATTGAGGCCAACCATACGAATCTTTGCCGCGCCTCCGACCGGCCGATCGCGGGACTGTTGGCCGACCTGGAATCTCGGGGACTGCTGAACGAAACGCTGGTCGTGCGGGGCGGCGAATTCGGACGCACGCCGTTTAGCGATACGGGGGCGGCGGCCACTTCCGCCAATTACGGCCGAGACCACAATCCGTGGGGATTCACGATGTGGATGGCGGGCGGCGGAACGAAGCCTGGGCAGACGATCGGCGCCACCGACGCCATCGGCTTCCGTGCCGTGGAGAAGCCGTATCACGTCCACGATATTCACGCCACGATTCTGCACTTGTTGGGGCTGAATCATCTGAATCTCACCTATCCGCACAACGGCCGCCAGGAGCGGCCGACGATAACCGGTGGCAAGCTGATTGTCGAGGCGTTGGCGTAGCGCGTTAACCACGCCAACCGTGACGTTCTTATGTTCAGAACTCCTCTGGTAGCGATTTGCGGAATGTTAACGTTGGGCCAGGCTGAAGGCGAGAATCGGGGGCTGATCGGCATTCAGTAGTTCCAGGAGCGATTGGAGGGCGCGGGCGGCCTCGGCCTAATCAGAGTCTGGGTACCGGGCCTTCCAGGGTGCGTTTCACAAGATGAAACCGAGGCCGAGGCCCTCGCGAACATCCGCGAGGCGATCGGCGAGCACACTTCCGTAGCCGATCGGCTGAGTCTCGAATCCGCGCGCGGTTCGCGCTCTTGAACGAGCGGGCTTTCGCATCCTCCGTCAAGGCAAATATATCGTCATGAGAAACGGCGGGCGGATCCTTTCGCTCCTTCGACGCGACCCCGTCCATGCGAATTCGATGGCTGGCCTTCCGGTGAATTTCGCCGGTAGGTGTAGCTCAGCCCGCACCTATTCCATACTAGTAAGACCCCCTCAAGGATCCCTCTCAAAGAATGTTGAACAAATTCAGTTCCCGCATCACGCAGCCCAAATCGCAGGGCGCGTCGCAAGCCATGCTTTACGCCACCGGCATGTCGGACGCCGACATGAACAAACCGCAGGTCGGCATCGCCAGCATCTGGTACGAAGGCAATCCGTGCAACATGCACTTGCTCGATCTCGCGGCAAGCGTTAAGGACGGCGTCAAACAGGCCGACATGGTCCCGATGCGCTTCAACACCATCGGCGTCTCCGACGGCATCTCGATGGGCACCGACGGCATGAGCTTCTCGCTGCAGTCGCGCGACCTCATCGCCGACTCGATCGAAACCATCATGGGCGGCCAATGGTACGACGGCCTTGTCACCATCCCCGGCTGCGACAAGAACATGCCTGGTTGCATTATGGCCGCCGGCCGTCTGAACCGCCCCTCGATTATGGTTTACGGCGGAACGATTCGCGCCGGCTGTAGCGCGAAGGGCGAAAAGGTCGATGTCATCAGCGCCTTCCAAAGCTACGGCCAGTACATCGCCGGTTCCATCACCGAAGAAGAGCGCAAGGACATCGTTCGCAAAGCCTGTCCCGGCCAGGGCGCCTGCGGCGGTATGTACACCGCCAACACCATGGCCTCCGCCGTCGAAGCGCTTGGCATGAGCTTGCCGTACAGCTCCTCCACCCCCGCCGACGATCCGCTCAAGCTTGCCGAGTCCGCCGAAGCGGGCAAAGCGATGCGCCGCTTGCTGGAACTCGACTTGAAGCCGCGCGACATCATGACGCGTCAGGCCTTCGAAAACGCGATGGTCCTCATTGTCATTCTTGGCGGTTCGACCAATGCCGTCCTCCATTTGATCGCCATGGCGCGCGCCGTCGGCATCGATCTCACCATTGATGACTGGCAGCGCGTCTCCGACAAAACGCCGATGCTCGCCGACTTTAAGCCCAGCGGCAAGTATGTGATGGAGGATCTGCAGGGCGTCGGCGGTACTCCCGCCGTCATCAAGTTCCTGATCGAAGCCGGCCGCTTCGATGGCTCGCAGATGACCGTTACCGGCAAGACCCATTGGGAAAATGTGAAGGACCTCCCGGGGCTCAAGGAAGGCCAGGCGATCGTTCAGCCGTTTTCGAAACCGATTAAGGAAACCGGCCACCTGCAGATTCTGAAGGGCAATCTAGCGCCTTCCGGCGCCGTCGCCAAGATCACCGGCAAGGAAGGGCTCGTGTTCTCCGGTCCCGCCAAAGTCTACGATTCGGAAGAAGACATGCTGCATGCGCTCGAGCGTAAAGAGATTGTCGCCGGCGACATTATCGTTATCCGCTACGAGGGCCCGAAGGGCGGTCCGGGCATGCCCGAAATGCTCACGCCGACCTCGGCCGTAATGGGCGCCGGCCTCGGCAAAAGCGTTGCGCTGATGACCGATGGCCGTTTCTCCGGCGGCTCGCATGGCTTTATCGTTGGCCACATTACCCCCGAGGCGCAAGAGGGCGGGCCGATCGCGCTGATCCGTTCCGGCGAACGCATTACTATTGATGCGGAAAAGAACCTGCTAACGGTCGATGTTTCCGATGAAGAACTTGCCCGGCGCCGCGCCGAATGGAAGATGCCGCCCTACAAGGCAATGCGGGGCACGCTGGCCAAGTACATCCGACTCGTCAAGAACGCCAGCGAAGGCTGCGTCACCGACGAATAGGCGTATGCGGACACGGCGCTCGGTACTGAGTCTTGCGGCCGCTTCGATCGCGGCCGCACAGGAAACCGACACGCTCTTCGTGTGCCCCATGGACCCGGGCGTTCAATCCAAAACGCCCGGCAAGTGTCCGCGTTGCGGCATGATCCTCGAGCTCGGGCTGCCCGAGCCGCTCGAATACCGGCTGAACACGACGATCGTGCCCGCCGCGCCGCGCACCGGCGCGACGACATCGCTGACGTTCCAAATCGTCCATCCGAAGACGGGCAAGCCGATCAGCCGGTTCCGCGAGCTTCACGAGAAGCTCTTCCATCTTTTCTTGATAAGCGAAGATCTATCCTACTTCGCCCACGAGCACCCCGACCCGCTTCCCGACGGCCGGTTCCGCTTCCACACACAGCTTCCGATTCCGGGCTTCTACCGCCTTCTCGCCGACTTCTACCCAGAGGGTGGAACCCCGCAACTACTGCCCGCAACCCTCCATGTCAAAGGCCCTCGGCAGCCGTTCACGCCCGCTGTGCCGGTTAATCTAACGGCCGCGCTCCGCACCGACCCGGTTGAGCCGGTCGCCGGGTTGAAGACGATGATGTTCTTCGACCTGACTCCGTTTGAAGGCGTTACGCCGTGGCTCGGCGCCTGGGGACACCTGCTCGCGGCGGGCACCGATCTGGTCGATCTCGTACATCTGCACCCGGTCTGGGAGCCGTATCGGAATACGGTGCAGTTCAATATGATCTTTCCGCGTCCTGGCAAGTACAAACTCTGGGCGCAGTTTCAGCGTGAGGGCGTGGTCAATACGGCGCCGTTTGAAGTTATTGTCAAGGCGCTGGGCTGACGATCGCCTCTACGGGCCCGCCGCGAATCACCGCGCCGCGCGGCAGCTTCAACGGTTCGCGATAGACCATCCATTGGCGTAGCCGCTGCTTCTCGGAGAGCTGCCATAACAAAGGGATGACGGAGCCATCCGGTGATTCGACCCACCGTTTTCCGGGCGTCGCCGCGCGGATCGCGACGATTGTCCCCGCCGGCGTTTTTGTCACGGCGCCTTTCGGCTGCGCAGGCGATTTCCAAATCGGAACAGCGAAGTTCGGTTTTCGGTACTGGGCGTCCCCTTCTGGAGCGCCGCCGTCCGCCCAATCGGCGATCTGATTCAACTCTTCCTGGGGCAGCGAGATGTCGTTGGAGAACTCGCCGAACCCCTTAGCGGCGCCCCAAGGCGGCATGGTGCGCTTCAGGACTTCCTCTTTGATCGCCACCGCCCATGGCCGTGTCTGCGCGAATGTTTGGAACGCCATTGGCGCGATTCCGCCCTCTTGATGGCAGCCCATGCAACGCTTTTCGAACAGCCTGGAGATTTCGCGGTTCCAGGTCAATTTCGTGGTTGGCGTCTCGTGTGCAGAGAGAATCGCGGAGGCCAACAACAGATGGATCAATCGAAGCATGTTCGCTCCTTCTCTTCTACCACGTCCCCAGATCTCGGATTTGGCACTCCGATTGCACTGGTAATCCTGACGATGCAATTTCCCTCAAACTTCCCTCACCCCTTCCGATAAGATGATCGAGGGAGCGCAAGACCATGAAAATAAATAACGGATACAACGATCCTCAAGCCAATGCGGCCAACAGTTCCCAACGCGCCCAGGAAGCTGGTGACGCGGGTTCGAACCGAGCCGGGGCCGGCAACAACCGGTCGCGCGCCGACGAAGTCAATCTTTCGTCACTGGCTGCGGCCGTGCAGTCGGCGCTGTCGGACAGCCCGGAGCGCGCGGCCCGATTGGAGCGGCTTGCGGCCGAGTTTGCAGCGGGCGACTACCAAGCTGACGCAACCTCGACGGCGCGGGGTCTAATCGACGAAACTTTGTCAGCTCGAGGGGATGATCGTGATCGCCCCTAGCCTTGAAGACGCGAAGCAGTCGTTGGTTCACTTGCAGACGCAGGACGCCCTTCTGCATCTGGAGGCCGCTCTGCAGTCACTTGAAGGGCTGAGCAAAGAGTTGCACGAAAACGGACGCCCGCCCGCGCCAGGCCAACGGGAGTTGGAGCGGTCACTGCTTCGATTCCGCAAGGAACTTCGAGATGCCGGCGTGCTCGCCGAGCAGGGGCTGGCGTTTTGCAAAGATTGGGCCGATGTTCTCGCACCTCCTCCCGGCTACGCGCCGGATGGATCGGTCGATCGGGTTCCTGAAACCAAACACGAACTCTCGGTCGAGGCCTAATCATGGGTAGCGTATTTGCAGCCATGGTTTCGACCGCCGAGGCGATGCGCGTCATGCAGCGTTCGCTGACGATCGTCGAGAACAATATCGTCAACGCTTCGACTCCTGGATACGCGCGGCAGCAGGCGTCGCTTGTCGCCGCCCCGTTTAATCCGAATTCGCAGTCGACGTCGGGTGGCGTGCAGAGTGGGCCCATGGAGTCGACGCGAAGCGCGTCTGTCGAGTCGTCGGTCTGGAAGTTGCAACACAATGCCGGGTTTGCCGGAAGCCTGCGGTTAAAGCTCTCCGAGCTGGAACGGACCTTTCCGCTCACCGAGGGGGCGGGGTTATCGGCCGAACTGGACCGGTTCTTCAACTCGGTCTCGCAATGGTCGGTGTCGCCCAACTCGCCGACCGCGCGCGGACAGGTGTTGAATCGCGCTACCAAGATCGCGCAGGCTTTCAATCAGACATCCCTCGATTTGACGAACGCCGGCGCGCGTGCGACCACCGAACTGGGCCAGACGGTCGACACGATCAATCGCCTGGCGAGAGACATCGTCGCGATCAACAATCAGAAACGGGAAAACTTCGCAAGCTCGAATGACGCTGGTCTTGATTCCCGGCTACACGCTAAGCTGGAGGCGCTTTCCGAAATCGTCAACTTTACCGCGCTCCCCCAGGAAGACGGTTCGGTTTCAATCATGATTGGCGGTCAGACGCCGCTAGTGATCGGCAACACTTCCTTTAAGGTCTCATTGACGCAGAATGCCTCCGGAGCCAACCGCGTACTCGATTCGACGGGCGTGGACATCACCGATCGCCTTGATGGCGGCCGGATCGCCGGCTTGGTTGAGTTTCAGAACACGCTAGTTCCCGACTACCGGACCAGGTTGAATGCCCTAGCGAAAGGATTTGCCGACGGCGTCAACGGTGTGCTCGCGGCCGGTATCGATCAGAACGGCAACCCTCCCGCACAGAACCTTTTCACCTACAACGCAACGGTTGGCGAAGCCGTCACGATCGCTGTTACTTCCATCACAACCGCTCAACTGGCGGCGGCTGCGCCTGGCGATCCGGGCGGAAATACGAACGCTTTAAATCTGGCCGATTTGCAGCGCAGTCCGATTGTCGGCGGACTGACACCCGCGCAGTTCTACGCCGAAATTACAGCCGCGGTCGGCGACCGGCTCAACGCCGTCAAGTCCGATGTCGATTTGCAGCAGAATCTGTTACTGCAGGCGCAGAATTTGCGGGCAGAACTTTCGGGCGTCGACATCAGCGTCGAGGCTACGAAGCTCTTGCAGTTGCAGAAAGGATTTCAGGCTGCCGGGCAAGTGATGTCGGTGTTGAACTCGCTGAATGAAACAGTCTTGGGAATGTTGAGGTAACCGATGCCATTCGCCTTAGATCCACGCCAATCCAGCTTCCTTCACAATCTCAGCCGAATCCAAGAGCGCTCGGAACGCGCACAGCGCACGCTGGCTAGCGGGCTTCGGATGGCGACGGCGTCCGATGACCCGGATCGCATTGGAGTGCTCTTGCAGTCCCGGGCCGAGCTAGCGTCCGCCGAGCAGACCAAATCGAATCTGAACCGGGTCCGCACGGAGGTGGATGCGGCCGAATACGCCGTGCAAAACGGGATCAAAGTTGTAGAACGCGTCCGTGTGCTTGCCGCCCAAGCTTCTTCGGGAACGCACAGCGCGGCGACCAAACGAATGATCGCCAGTGAAGTCGAAGCGCTCCATCGCCAATTGGTGGGAATCGCCAATACCGCGATCGACGGACGCTACATTTTCGCCGGTTCAGCTGACCAAGCGCCGCCCTACACGGTCGATCTGAATACGGCGACGGGCGCGACGATTTACGCGGGTGGGAACGCTACGAGGCAGATCCGGGATGCGTCCGGAGTTCGATTTAGCATTGGCCGAACCGGGCAGGAGCTGTTCGATAATCCGACGGCCGCCAGCAACGCGTTTCGGGTCGTGAAGTCTGTCCGAGACGCACTCTTAGCCAACGACGATGTCGCCCTTCAATCGGGGCTGGCCGATCTTGGTACGGCGCTCGATCACTTGAACGAACAGCTCGGCTATTACGGCACCGCACAGAATTCGATCGCCGGAGCCGTTTCGTTTGCAGACAAGAAGATTCTGTCCCTGACGGCGGAGATTGCGGAAACCGAGGGGGCTGATCTCGCGCAGACGATTCTCGAAATGCAGGACGCCAACACCCATCGCCAAGCGGCGCTTCAGGCCAAAGCGCAAGAAGATCGGCGGACCGTGTTCGATTTCATTCGATAGACATTCGAGTTTGGGGCCGCTAGCCTAACGTAAGAGGCCCCCCGGCTGTGCCGGGGTGGCAGTAGCAGTTTGACATTTCCGGGAGTCCATCAGAGAAACTCCAAACGTGAGCCGCCAAGCACACGAAAGGAGAATCCTGATGGACGAAAACCAAAGTCTAAACCATAGTAAGTGGGACTGCAAATATCACGTGGTGTTCATTCCGAAGTGCCGTCGAAAGACCCTATACTCGGGCCTTCGGGCACATTTGGGTCCGGTCTTCCGCGCCTTGGCTCTGCAGAAA
>VFZQ01000203.1 GCA_016871135.1 Acidobacteriota bacterium
AAAGGACCGTATAACAACGCCGTCGGGGCGTGGCTCAGCCTGGCTAGAGCGCCTGGTTCGGGACCAGGGGGTCGGAGGTTCGAATCCTCTCGCCCCGACCATTTCTTTTGGATTTATGGCCGAGGGCGATTGCTTTTAGCTGTTTTCGTTTTGGGGCGACGGTGTGCATCGCTGCTGGTTGCCGCCTAACGAGGAAAAACCGCCTACAATCTGGATCCAGCCGCCGCGGCCTTTGCGCGCTGGGTCTTCGCCCAAAGCATGGGGTAGCCCCGGCTGCGCTGTGCATTGCCTGCTCCTAGTTCGATAATACGGCTTAACGCCGCGGCGGTCCCGGCGGCACCCGCTGCACCAGCCCGCCGCCTGTCTGCACAATCCGCTCCATCTCGTCTAGTTCCGACACCAGGAAGTCCGTGAAATTTTCCACGCCGGTTTCCGTGACGGCGACCACATCCTCATACCGAATGTAGAGCTTCTCGTCCGGCACCCAGAGTTGCGGGTCGATCGAGAACACATGCCCCGGTTTGAGCGGGCCGCCGCTGTACGGCCCGTCGTCATGCACCGCCAAACCGACTGGATGCGAGAACACGCCGCCGCCGCGTTCGACTAACTCGCGTGCGGCGTCGAGATACACCTGTTTCGAAAATTTCGTCCGCGCGAAGACCGGCTCCATCGCCACCTTCGCTTCGTCCATGATCTGCTTGGCGGTTACGCCGGGGCGGATACGCTTGATGATCGCGTTCCTGTACTCCAACACAAACTGCAACAACTCGCGCTGCACGGGCGTGTACTTGCCGCTCACGGGCCACATGCGCGTCACGTCGCTCGTGTAGTAGTGATAGTCCGGCGCGAAGTCCATCAGCACCAACTGCCCGTTGTCGAGCTTCGACATGTTGCGGTAGTAGTGCGCGTTCCAAATGTTCGCGGTGCCGGCGGCGGTGATCGATCGATACCCCTCCAGCCGCGCGCCGTTGACGAGGAACACATACCGCGCGGCGGCGTCGAGCTCGTACTCACTCATTCCCGACTTCGTACTCTTCATCGCTTCGAGAATTCCCTGGCCGGCGATCTGCGAGGCGCGGCGGATGAGCGCCACCTCGCGCGGGCTTTTCACGCTGCGCAGTTCGTCGAGCACCGGCGTGAGGTCGGCGATTTTCGCTCTCGGGAATCGAGTCGCGAGCATAGAGGCGAACTGCATCTCGCGCGGAATGCGGCTGTCCCATGGATCGTTCAACACCGAAGTATTCGCCGCTTGCAGCTCGAAGCGGCTCTGCGCGGAGCCTTCGCTCGGCGAGAGCAGCGTGTAGATCGTCAACGGCGGTGGATTGCGGCCTGGCGGAATGTTGAGCCAGTTGCTGGTGCGCATGACGTCGTTGTCGAGCGCGTCGTCGACGCCCGTGAGCGCCTTCAGTTGATCGGCGTCTTCAGCCGAGAGTACACGGCCTTCGCTGGCTTCAAGCCGCTGATTGCGCCTGGGAACAAAGAGCGTCGCTTTCCGCGAGCGGCCATCGAGCAACAGATACGAATGGGGCGTCTCCAGCCCGCAGAGGTAGTAGAACTCGTTGGTCTGACGCGGCATGTTGTAGCCGGGCGTGAGCGACACGCCTTGCACAACGGCGACGGCTTGGTTGCCGATCTTGTCATAGACCTTCGCCCGGCGCGCCTTGAACTCCTCAGGCGGAAAGTCGGTTTGAAACCACTGCGCGTGGAGAGAAAGAGCGGCGAAGAAAAAAAGTCGCATGAGTTATTGTCCAAACAACGCGAATGTGAAGACATCGCTCTCGGCCGCGATGGCGACGTATTGCTTGCCGTCGATCATGTACGTGATCGGTGACGCGAACAGACTGCGCCCGGTGGAGAAGTGCCACAGGTCCTTGCCGTTCTTCGCATCGACGGCGACGAGGTTGCCGTCGTCGTCACCGCTGAAGACGACGCCGCCCGCTGTCGAAACGGTGCCGGCCCACATCACGCCCGGCCCAGGCATGGCGTATTCCCACTTGATGTCGCCGCTGAGGGCGTCCAGAGCGCGCAGATAGAACTTGCCGGGCTCGGTGGGAATGCCTTCGTTGCCGGTACCGCGAAAGCCCGAGTTCGGCACGGGTTCTTTGGCGGAGGCGATGATGATATCGCACTGCTCTAGCGTCACGACGTACAGAAGGCCCGTCGCGGGGTTGTAGCTCGGCGACATCCAATTCGACGCGCCGCGCACCGACGGGCAAACCTTCGTGCCGGCGGGCGTCGGAATCTTTTCGGGGATGATCTTCGGGCGGCCCTTGTCGTCGAGCCCGGTTGTCCAATCGAGCTTCTTGACGAACGGCTTGGCGTGCAGGAACTCGCCGGTTACCCGGTCGAGCACGTAGTAAAAGCCGTTGCGGTTCGCCTGAATCAGCAGCTTGCGCGGACGGCCTCGAAAGTTTGCATCGATGAGCACGAGGTTTTCGTTCGCGTCCCAGTCCCACACGTCGTGCGGCGTGAATTGGAAGTGCCATTTCAACTTGCCGGTGTCGCCATCGAGCGCAACGACGCTGTCGGAATACAAGTTGTCGCCGGGCCGGCGGCCGCCGTAGAAATCGGGCCACGGATTGCCGGTCGGCCAGTAGATGGTGTTGAGTGCAGCGTCGTAGGAACCGGTTGTCCACGTTGGTGCGCCGCCCATTTCGGCAGGGAAGCCGCCCCAGGTTTCAAAGCCGGGTTCGCCTTTTCCGGGCACGGTCCAGAAGCGCCACTGTTCCTTGCCCGTTTGATAGTTGATTGACGCGACGAAGCCGCGCTGGCCCGAGCCGCCGCCGGCGACGCCGACGAGTATGCCGTTCTTCAACGCCAGTGGCGCGATCGATGTTGTATAGCCTTTTTCAAACGACGCGAATTCGGTATCGAAGACGAGGTTGCCGGTTAAACGATTGAGCGCGATGAGGTGGCAATCGGCCGTCGCAAAATAGACGTTGTCGCCGAGGATTGCCGTGCCGCGGTTAACGCGCGACCCCCTTGCGCCGGTGGCTCGATAGCGCCAGACCTGGCGGCCGGAGCGTGCATCGAGCGCGTAGATCTGATTGGTATCGGACACGTACATCAAGCCGCCGTAGACGATGGGTGACGCCTCCAGCTTCTTCGCGCCGTCGAGGCGGAACACCCACTTGGCGACGAGGTTCTTCGCGTTATCGGGTGTGATCTGCTTGAGAGGTGAGTGGCGCGTGGCGGCGTAGTCGCCGTTGTAGGTCAGCCAGTCGGCGTTGGGCGAAGTGGTGATCGAGGCCGGCGTGACCTGAGCGAGGAGGAACAAGACTGCAACGGTCATCGGGCGGCTCCTTCGTACGGGCGCAAAGACTGAGTGGCGAGAAAGGCGAGCAGATCGTTGACGTCGGAGACGGGCGGCATCATCGAGGTGTCGGCGATATCAAGCTTGGCGATGTCGGCCGATTGGAGCAGGTGCAACTGGCCCTTCGCGTCGAGTATCTGTGCGCCGTAGTTGTTGTAGTTCTTGGCGACGCCTCTGATCACCGCTCCGTCGCGCAACGTCACGTGCGCGGTACGGAATCCCTCGGCGATGCGTGCTGACGGCTTGGCGAGCGACTCGCGCAACTGCGGCAGAGTGCGCTCGGCGCCGATGTTGGAAAGATCGGGCCCGGGGTGTCCGCCCCGTCCGTTGATCATGTGGCATCCGGTGCATTTCGCCGCGCCGAAGAATGACGCACGGCCTTTGGCGGGATCTCCTGTGAGCGGCGCCGCAATCGCGGGCGAGGTGAGCGTGCGCAGAAACGCGGCGAGTTGGCGGAGCTTGTCGTCGGCGAGAGGGAAGTTCGGCATCGTCGTGCCGGGCAGGCCGCTCTTGATGACGCTGATGAGCGCTTGATTGCCGAGGCGCGCGACGCGGCCCGAGTGTAGGCTGGGGCCTTGACTGCCTTCGCCGGTGGCGCCGTGGCAGCCCGAACAGGCGCCCATATAGGTCTGGCGGCCGGCGTCAATGGACGCGAGGTCGCGTGGAAGTTGCGCCAGTGCATGCGCCATAAAGAGTAACGGAAGAGCGAATCGCATTGCCGCTATCATATCGCCCGTCTTGTAGACGCGGCACGTTTTTTCGGAGCGGCCTTTTTGACCGCGGCCGTCTTCCGCGGCGCGGGCTTCTTTCGCTGCACGCCAAGCGCCCGCTCTAACTCCGTTTCGAGGAGTTGTTTCTCCGCGGGCAGAATTACCTTGCCGAATTTTTCGGGGCGCTCCGATATCAGCGCGCGCAACCGGGAGATCCACTGCAAAGACTCGGTCGCGGGATTGTTGTCGCCCGTTTCGGCGATCAGCTTCAGAGCCGCATCGATGTCGGGCACGCTGCGATACGCCGCCAGCGCGTCCTTCGCCATGCCCGCTTGCACGTAGCACTCAGCGGCGCGCCGGTAGTCCCTCAAACCTATATGGCAAGCGGCTTCGAGCTTCGGTTGCGGTTCGCCGAAACTCTTGAGCACAGCCAGAGCCGACCCGAAGTTCTTGTCTTTGATGTGGGTGTGGTAGGCCTTGTCGTAGAGCTTCCGCAACCGCGGTTGGCGGTCCGGCAGATCGAGGGCTTCATAAAACGAGGGCAACACCGGCAGTAACAGCGCGGCGTTGTGACCGCTGAAAAACGCGGCCTCCATCTCTTCACACCACTCGAGCGCCTTCGGTGCGATGCCGATCTTGAACCAGCCTTCCATCTCGGCGGCGTGACGCGGGACCAGGCGAGCGAATTCGTAGATCGCGTCCATGCGCCGATCGCCCGCGTTCATGATCTTGCCGGCGCCGGACAACAGGTAACTGAGTGAGGGCTTCCCGCCCAGTTCCGCCGCGCGCGCGGCTTCCGCGAAAAAGTCGATGCGCCCCAACTCGGCCGCCATGCGGGTACGCCGCATGCCGAGCTGAAAACCGATTTCGGCGAGCGTGAGATGCGCGGCGCCGCGCGCGGCCCTGTCGGTAATCGCCGCCGCCGAATCCATCGCGCCGAGCAGCGCCACCGCCTGCCGCGCGCGCGACCACGCCATCTCCGGCTTCACCGTCAGCAGTTGCCGCGCGTCCGATTGACAAAGCTGAATGCGTTCTTCGAGGTCGAGATTTTCTTCTTCGAGCGCCTTGATCAACGCGGCCGGAATCAACGGTGTGATCGGCGTGCCGAATAGATCCGTGTTGAGGAAGTTCACGCTGTCGCTAACGATGGACGGCGACGGATTCACGTCGAGCCAGAACAGCCGCTCCGTCGGCCGCGACAATGCCACGCGCAGTTGGTCGATGGCCAAACGCTTGCGCAGATTTTCGACGTCGCCGCCGATGCGGAACTGGCTGAAGCCGCGGCCGATCTGCTCGATATGTTTGCCGGCGTCGAGCACGCACACCGAGCGGAAATCCAGCCCCTTCGCCTCCGACACCGTCAGCACGCTCGGCCGTACGGCCTCGGGCACATACGGCGGAATCTCCTCGGTCAGCGACACCAGCGCGTGGCCTTCCTGCGCGCTCAATTGCATCAACACGCCGTTGAGTTCCGCGCCCGCGGCGGCGGTGCAGTAGAGAATTTGATCGGTAGCTTCGTCGTCGATCTCGGCGCGGCCAGCGCCGCTTGGCCGCTCGTGTTTGGCGAGGTTCGAGTAGAGATCCCAGACGCGGTTGACGATGCCCGCGATGGACGCCGGGCTGCGCAGATTCGCGGTCAACTTGTACTCTCCCGGCGATTTGATGCGCGCGTGCATTAGGTCGTTCAGCCAGCCCCATTCGAAGTCGGTGGGGCGCACGGTTTGCGCTTCGTCGCCGGCGATGAGGAACGAAAGCGGCGGCGAGCCGCGTTTGTCGTTGATCGCTGCGAGCTCGATCAGGGCCAAGGATTCGATGGGGGTCAAGTCCTGGCATTCGTCGAGCGCGATGCAGTCGACGCCAAGAAATTCGGCGGGGATCTTGTCGGGCGATTTGCGAATCAACTGCACAGCGCGCCATGCAAGCGCGAGGTCGGGAAAATAGTGTTCGGCAAACGTCTTCGGCAGACCGCGGTCGAGACGATTCACCGCGTCGTTGGCGGCCTCGACCGCCTGCGCGCCGAGGAACTTCGTACGGCGATCGCGAAACTCTTTCGCGCCGACGCGCTGCGACTGGCACGCCATGAACCGGCCGGCGCGTTCGGGCACCGCATCGCCGACGAGGTGCGCGTGTATTTCGTCATAGAGCGCGACCGGATTGCCCGTCCACGGGCCCAGCGAGCGGCTGAGCGGCACGAGATCTCGAAGCATCCGCCGCCGCCCTTCGGCGTGCGCTTCGAACGGCGTGGAGTCGTTCAGCAGACGCCGCAGAAAATTGGGAAACGTAATGACGTGAAAATTTTTCGAAGGCGGGCAGAAGCGGTCGAAGTAGTCGCGCGCCAATGTGGCGAGCTCGTTCGAATAGGTCACGTAGAGAACATTGTTTCCGCTCTGTTCGGCGGCGTTCCAAAGCGCCGTCGTTTTGCCGGAACCCGGAAAACCTTTGAGCAGCCGCACGTTTTGGCGCGCTTCGGCGAACTGTTTTTGCGGCGGCGTCCATGGCGCGGGCGCGTATTCGTTCGCGCGCAGATCGGTGACGGTGACGGGGATATAGTGCGAATCGGGCGAATGCGGATCGAGGGGCGTGTGATCGTCATGGTGGCGAATGTCACGGAGGACGATCGATCCCTCAGGCAGCGCCTCGAAGCCTTCGGCGGCCTTTAACGGCGCAGCCCCGCGCGGGGCCCACCAGGCGTAAAAATGGCTGCCGGACGTCCCGCCAAGACGTGATCGCCGCCAGCCCTTGTTATCGCCCTGCGTGGCCTTGTACTGCACGCGGCGCGCGTCGACGGCGAGCCGCTGCATGAGAAACGAAACTCGCCGCCCAAGCGCGGTGCGGGCCTGTTCGGAAAGTTTTTCGAGGAACTCCTGGTGACAGAGAAGCGCCAGCGCCGGATGATGTTGCGCGTTTTGCATGCCGCGCGTACCAGTCTAACTTGAAGCGCCAACCATAACCGGATCGCCCTCCGCGATCCGCCCGCCGCGCAGCACGGCGGTATCGAGCCCCATCGTGCCGTCGAGTTCCTTCGCAATCCGCCGTAGGACGTTCATGTCCTGTCGCAGTGTGTCCGGTTCGAACGTCGTCATCACGCAACGGCCGCGCAGTTGTGCCGGTTGCACCAGCGCCTCGCCGATCGCGATGTCACGCCCCGGCCAATCGCGCTCGGCGAGATCGGTTACGCCGCCGATAACGATATTCGGCCGCAGCCGCCGGCCGTCGAGCTTCATGTGCTCGATCGCGCCGTCGGTGGCGAGCAGCAACGGCAGAATGTCGAAGCGTTCCGGCCCGTTGTAGTGAGTCAGCGACACCGCTTCGCCCAGCGTGTCGCGCACCAGTTCCAACGCTTCCGGCGACTTCCAATGCAAGCCGTTGATCGTTGCCTCGCCGTCGCCGGCGATGCCGCCGCGCAAGTCGAGAAGCTTGTGATGCGTGCGCGCGGTCACCATTCGACGGTTGGCGCCGATGACCAAAACGTTGCGATCGCCTTCGATCCCGTTCCCGGTCAGCGTCGCGGCGGGCAATCTCTCGCCCGCCATCGACTTTACCGGGTATCGCCAGATCTCTTTAACGAACATGTGTCGGCCCGTCGATAGGTGCGTCGTTGATACTCGCGATGCGGCGGCGCATCAGGCCGTCGTCATCGAACTCCCACAGCTCGTTGCCGTAGGAGCGGAACCACTGCCCCTCGGCATTGTGCGATTCGTATTCGAACGTGACGGCGATGCGGTTTTCGTGAAACGCCCACAGCGTCTTCTTCAAGTGATAGTCGAGTTCGACCGACCATTTGCGCCGCAAGAAAGCGCGGATCGCGTCACGGCCTTCGAGGAACTCGGTCCGGTTGCGCCATTCCGAGTCTTCGGAGTAGGCAAGCGCGACGCGCTCAGGGTCCCGTGTGTTCCAGGCATCCTCCGCGGCCTGCACTTTGGCGGCCGCGGATTCCTTGGTGAATGGAGGCTTGAGGATGGCCATCGCGTTACGCCGCCGTCGAGAGTGAAACGGAAACGCGCGGGAAATCGACTTCGGTCTGCGCGATCTTGTTCAGGTAGTTCGTGTACACGTTTAGCGCCACGTTAGCGATGATCTCCGCGATCTCGCCTTGGGTCAATCCGGCGTCGAGCACGGCGGCCAAGTCGGCATCGCCGATCTCACCGCGCGTCACCAAGATCTTCTGGGCAAAGCGCAGCCCCGCGTCACGCTTGGCGTCAGACGACCGCGCCGATCGCGCGCTGCCGATTTCGCTGTCGCTCAGCTTCACCATCTTGCCGATCGCGCTGTGCGCCGAAAGGCA
>VFZQ01000204.1 GCA_016871135.1 Acidobacteriota bacterium
CGGCGGCGCGGTTTGAATGGGAACGATGGGCCACGCTGCGCGGGCGGCGCATGCATGTGTTTAGCTACTACGTCGCGCAGCCGAATTCGAAGTGGACTGTTTCGTACAACCGCTCCGAAGTTGTGACACCGGGTTATCGCGGCACGGTGTTTGTCGACCGCGAAACGTCGCAAATCACGCGCATCACCCTCGAAGGCGACATGCCGCCGAGCTTTCCGGTGCAAGGCGCAAAGACGGTGCTCGACTACGACTACACCGACATCTCGGGCGGGCAGTTCCTGGTTCCCCTGCGCGCTGAAGTGCGCATGCGCGCGGGCAAGGATCTGGTCAAGAACGAAGTCGAGTTCCGCATGTACCGGAAATTCGGCGCGGACGCGAGTATCAAGTTCGACATTCCGGAACCGTTGCCGGAAGAGCAGACGAAGGAACAGCCGCCGAAGCAGTAGGCTAGTCGTCTTTCGGTTTCGTGATCGTACCGTCGGGATTGACGCGGCTGAGTGGAGCGACGTTGAATACAGGCTTGTCGTTGCGACGATAAGAGTCCGCGACGTTGTACAACTCCGTCTTCATTTCCGGCCACACTGTCTTCGGTGCGGACAGCGCAACCACGAACGTCCCACTCGGCGCGATCTCGCACATCGCGACGCCGAGAACTGAGCCCTCGTTGATTCCCGCCACAACCACCGTCGCCCGATCACCCTGTTGCTTCCACGGCCGGCGTCCGTTCAGCTTGAGACGGCTTTCGCCCAGCGCGTTTTCGCAGGACGCCGTTTGCGGGAACTCATGTACCGACACAGTGCCGGCCCCCTTGGGCTGTTTCAGCACCGACGACTTGCCGGGACCGCTTTCTATCGTCCAGCCAAAGGGGGTTTGGAACTTGCCCCCAAAGGCATCTTCCCTGGTTGTAGTGATCGAAGCCGTGCAGCCGCAGAGCGCCACGAAGGCCACGGTGAGGTAAAGTCGCGCCATAATCGTTCTCATTCTATACGAACTCTGCTCTTGCTCTCTTTTGCAATCGTTCATGCCGCCACGCCGCTGGATGAAATGGCGTGGATCACGGGCCATTGGCACGCGAAGTCGATGTGGGGCGGGTCGGGCGATGAGATCTACAGCGCCCCATCGGGCGGCTCGATTATCGGACTCTTTCGCTATGTGAAAGACGGCAAGCTGAGTCTGACCGAAATTCTGCACTACGAGATCGAAAACGGAAACGTCATTTTGCGTTTAAAACATTTCGAACCCGGACTGAAGGGGCGAGAGGAAAAGAACGACAGCGTCGAGTTCAAGCAGACGGATCGTAAGGACGGCGAGTTCACTATGAAGGCGGAATTGAGCGGCATGACGATCACGCTGGTCTACAAGCGGGTTGGCAAAGACCGGCTGGATGTTGTCATGATTCGCGAGCAGGCGGGAAAGCGCAGCGAAGACACGACGGTATTCACGCGGTTGCGATAGGTTTCGGTGTATAACGGTTGGGAGCAGCATGCATTCCCGAAGAAATTTTCTTGGCAACGTGGCGACCGGTCTGGCGGCCGCGGCGCAGCCCCCTCGCGTCCTGGGCGCGAACGACAAGATTCGTGTCGGCATCATCGGCCCCGGCGCGCGCGGCATGGAGCTTGTCCATCAAGCCATTAAATCGCCGAACGTCGAAATGGCCGCGTTTTGTGATGTCTATACGGCACGACTGGAAGCCGGCAAAAAGCTGGTGCCCACGGCCAAGACCTACATGGACTACCGCTACATGCTCGACGACAAGTCGATCGACGCGGTTCTGATCGCGACGCCGCAGCATTTGCACCGCGAACACTTTGTCGCTTCGGTGGAAGGCGGCAAACACATCTATCAAGAAAAGACGATGGCATTCAGCGTCGACCACGCCAAGGCGATGCGCGCGGCATACGATAAGAACCGCAAGCTGACGGTAGCGATCGGGCATCAACACGTTTCATCCGGCATGGTGGAAGACGCGCGAGCGTGGCTAAAAGAAGGCGGCATGGGCAAGATCACGGCGATCGTGTCGGATCATTGGCGCAACACGCCGCACGGCAAACCGCAGTGGTCGCGGCCGGTGTATCCGGACATGACGTCGGAAAACATTCTCTGGAACAAGTTCCTGGGCGATGCGCCCAAGCGCGAGTTCGACCCGAACCGGTACATCAACTGGCGTTTCTTCTGGGACTACTCGGGAGGCAACGTGTACGAGAACATGTGCCACACGCTGTCGGTTTGGTACAAGGCGCTCGATCTGCAGATTCCGCGGCAGACGACGATGGTGGGTGGCGTGTACCTCTGGAAAGACGGCCGCGAAGTCCCGGACACGATGACGGTGACGATGGAGCATCCCGAGGATATTCTGTTCTCGTTCGTTTCGGGCTTCGGCAACGATCGGCGCGGTTGGGGCGAAGACGTTCTGGGCACCGAGGGAACGATCACGCGCGCCAATCAGATTCGCTACTTCCCGCAAAAGGTCAACAACGCGCAAGGCAATGAGAAGCTCGGCTTGACGAAGACCAATCCGAACGGCCACATGCTGAACTTCTTCGAATCGATCCGCGCATCGAAGGAACCGAACTGTCCCTTTGAAATCGGCTTTCGCATTTCGATCGCTTGCCGCATGGCCGTCGAGAGCTACCGGCAAGGCCGCACAATGCGGTGGGACGCCGCGAAAGAAGAGATCGTTTAACACGCATGGATTTCTCGTACTCCGACGACCAACGGCAGTTGCGGCGCGCGGTGCGGGAGTTCGCCGAGGCGGAGATCAAGCCGCACGTTCGCGAGTGGGATGAGAAATCCGAGTTCCCCTCCCGCGCCATCGCGAAATGCGGCGAACTGGGTTTGATGGGTTCGATTTTCCCGGAGTCGCTGGGCGGCGCGGGATATGGATACATTGAGTATTCGATACTGATCGAAGAACTGGCGCGCGTCGACCCGAGTGTGGCGTTAATCGTCGCCGCGCACACATCGCTGTGCAGCAATCACATTTACATCGCGGGCACCGAGGAACAGAAAAAGAAGTATCTGCCGAAGCTCGCGACGGGCGAGTGGCTGGGATGCTGGTCGTTGACCGAACCGGAGGCGGGATCGGACGCAGGCGGCACACGCACCGCGGCTTCGCAGGACGGCGCGGACTGGGTCGTTAACGGCGCGAAGACTTTTACGACGAATGCGCACTACGCCAACCTCTGTGTGGCGATGGCGGTGACCGACCGGAGCCGCTCGCATCACGGCATTTCGGCATTCCTCGTGGAAACGGGCACGGAAGGATTTCGGCCTGGAAAAAAGGAAGACAAGCTCGGCATGCGGGCTTCCGACACCGGCGAGGTTATTTTTTCGAACTGTCGTGTGGGCGGCGATGCGCTACTCGGGCTGGCGGGCGAGGGGTTTATCGACGCATTGCGCGTGCTCGATGGCGGACGAATTTCGATTGCGGCGCTGTCGGTGGGCATCGCGCAAGGCGCCTTCGACGCCGCACTGCGGTATGCCAAACAACGAAAGCAGTTCGGACGTTTCATCAGCGAGTTTCAAGCGATTCAATTCAAGCTCGCCGATATGGCGACCGAGATCGACGCGGCTCGGTTGCTGGTGATGCGCTCGGCCTGGTTGAAGGATCAGGGCAAGAGCGTGAATCGCGAATCGGCGATGGCGAAGCTCTATGCTTCCGAGATTGCGGTGCGTGTGTGCAATGAGGCGGTGCAGATTCACGGCGGCTATGGATTCACGAAGGACTATCCGGTCGAGAAGTTTTATCGCGATGTGAAGTTGATGACGATCGGCGAGGGGACATCGGAGATCCAAAAACTGGTCATCGCGCGGCAATTGTTGAAGACTCCATGAGCCGCGAACTGGCGCGGGCGATATCGGCGATCGAAGACGGCGCGGAGCGCGCGCCGGTGGATCTTGCGCGGCGGCCCGCGTTGGTGGCGGGCATCACTGGAGCGCCTGGCGCGGGAAAATCGACAGTGATCGATGCTCTGCTGCGTGAGCTTGGCGATGCGCGCGTGGCTGTGTTGGCAGTCGATCCATCATCGCCGTTTACGGGCGGCGCGTTGTTGGGCGATCGCGTGCGAATCGCAAACGCTGGCGCCAACGTGTTCTTTCGTTCACTCGCATCGCGCGGCCACGGCGGCGGCCTGGCTCCGCGGATGCGCGAAGTCCTGTCGCTATTGGCCGCGCACGGTTTCGACACGGTGTTGATCGAGACGGTCGGCACGGGACAGGAAGATGTAGCCATCACTTCAATCGCGGATGTGACGGCAGTGGTGACAACGCCGGCTGGCGGCGATTCGATTCAGGCGGAGAAGGCTGGATTGCTGGAGGCTGCGCAGGTTGTGGTGTTGAACAAGTGCGACTTGGCGGGAGCGGCGCTGGCCGAGAAAGATCTGGCGGAGAACACGGGCCTGCCCGTTGTGCGGATGACCGCGAAGGACGGCGCCGGCGCGGGCGAATTGCTGGCCGCGTTGCGTTCGCAGCGCATTGCGGCGCGAGCGATGTTGGCGGGGTTCGCGATCGATCATATTGGGATTGCGGTGGACTCGATCGACTCCAGCCTGCGGTTCTATCGCGATTTGCTGGGCATGCGAATGACCTTGCGTGAGCGCGTGGAACACGAGCGCGTCGAGGTGGCGATGCTTGATGCGGGCGAGTCGCGAGTGGAGTTGCTGGAAGCGACGGATGCGGAGTCGACAATTGCGAAGTTCGTGGCCAAGCGCGGCGCGGGGATTCATCATGTGGCGCTGCGTGCGCCGGATTTCGAGAACGTTGTCGAGCGTTTACGCGCAGGCGGCGCGCGCCTATTGAGCGAGCCGCGAATCGGCGCGGGCGGGCATCGATACGTGTTCATTCATCCCGCGACGACGGGCGGCGTGTTGTTGGAACTCATCGCCCAGTAGAATAGAGGGTAGATACCCTTCATGGCAAAATTGCAAAAGCGCGCGGATTCGATTTCGACGACGGTGTTGTCGAATGGATTGAAGATCATCACCGAGTCGATGCCGGGAGCGCGGTCGGTATCGATGGGATTGTGGATACGCTCGGGATCGCGGCGAGAGCAGGCGGCGGAGAGCGGGATCTCGCACTTCATCGAGCACATGCTGTTCAAGGGCACCGAGAAGCGCGGAACGCAGGAAATTGCGCGCGAACTCGACACGATCGGCGGGTATTCGGACGCGTTCACTGGCAAAGAACTGGTGAGTTACAACGCGAAGGTGCTGGAAGAGCACGTGCCGATTGCGTTCGACATTCTTTCCGATATGGTGATGCGGCCGAAGTTCGACCGTCAGGAGCTCCAGAAGGAAAAGGGAGTTGTGTTGGAAGAGATCAAGATGGATCTCGATAATCCTGAATCGCAGACGCACGAGCTGTTTTGCCGGAAGTACTGGAAAGATGACGCTCTGGGCTGGCCAATTCTCGGATCGCCAAGAACAGTGCGTTCGTTCACGCGCGAGATGGCCGTCGACTATTGGGGGCGGCATTACGTTGCAAGCAATATGCTGGTGACGGCGGCGGGAAGAGTAAATCACGACCGTTTCGTAAAGATGGTCGAGACCACGATGGGCGGCATGGGGAAGACAAAGCCGCTACCGGCGCTGCCGGCGGTGAGTGTGTTTCCGCAGATCGCGCTGCGCGACAAGCCGTCGCTCGAACAGGTGCAAATGTGCATCGCGGCGCCGACCTATCCGATGGGGCACGAGCGGCGATTTTCGTGCTACATCATGAACAGCATTCTGGGCAACGGCATGAGTTCGCGGCTGTTTCAGAACATTCGCGAGCGGCAAGGCTTGGCGTATCACATCTCCAGCGACTTGACGTTGTACCGCGACTCGGGCGCGATGGCGATCTACGCCGGGACGTCGCCCGCGACGCTGCGGCGCGTGGTGGAAAGCGTGATGCAAGAATTGCGCGCGCTGAAGGAAGGGCCGATCACCGAAGAAGAGATGCGGCGCGCGAAGGACAACTCGAAAGCCTCGGTTGTGTTGAGCCTGGAATCGACATCGAGCCGGATGTCGAATCTCGCACGGCAGGATTTGTTCTTTGGACGGTTTCTCGATATCGAAGAGATCATCGAGCGGATCGAGGGCGTGTCGGCGGAGGATGTGCGGTCGATTGCGCAGACGTTCTTGAAGCCGGAGGATTTAGCGTTGACCGTGGTGGGGCCCGTGGGCGGACAGAAGTTTTCACGGCGGGATCTCGTCTGCTAGGGCAGAATGCGCCCGCTTTCCGCAGCATTGTTCGTCATGGCCGCCGGCTACGCCGCCGACATCGGTGCGTTGCAGCCGCAAGGGTATGTGAGCGACTTCGCGGGCGTGGTCGATTCCGCGTCTCGAGAGGAAATTGAGCGCTATTGCGCGGCGGTGGAGAAATCGACCGGCGCACAGTTGGCGTTTGTAACGATCGCGTCGCTCGATGGCGAACCGGTGGAAGATGTCGCCAACGCGCTGCTCCGGAAATGGGGCATCGGGAAAAAAGGCGAGAATAACGGTGCGCTGCTGTTGCTTAGCGTGAACGACAGGCGGAGCCGTTTGGAAGTTGGGTATGGACTGGAACCCTATCTGCCGGACGGGTATTCAGGTTCGCTGCTGCGCGAAATGCGGCCGGCGTTGCGCGCGGGGCACTACGGTGAAGCGTTTCGCGTTGCGGCGCATCAAATAGGGGAGCGGATCGCGCAGGCGAAAGGCGTTCGCATCGGCGGATTGCAGCGACGTATCGCCCCGGAACCTGAGGAGTTTCCGTGGCCGCTGGTTGTGTTCGCGGTGATTGTTGTTGTGATCCTGTTGACCAAGGGCGGCGCGGGGCCGTGGTGGTGGATGATGGGTAACATGATGGGCCGCGGTGGTTGGCATGGATCGTCGCGTGGCGGCTTCGGAGGGTATGACTCCGGCGGTGGATTCGGCGGTTTCGGCGGCGGGGATTCGGGTGGAGGAGGCGCATCGAGTGACTGGTGATCAAACAAAATTGTTGGAGGAGTTGACGAAGCGATTGCGCAACGCGTTCGGCGAAAGCCTTGTGTCGGTTGTACTGTACGGCTCGGGCGCGACGGGCGAGATGCACGGCAAGTTCAGCGACCTAAACGTGCTGTGCGTCCTAAAGTCGATCACACCGCTGGAATTGAAGCGCGCCGAAGGGACGTTTCACTGGTGGCACTCGTTCGAGAACCCGTCGCCCCTGCTTCTGACCGAGGACGAGTTCCGCAATGGCACCGATTGTTTCCCGATCGAGTTCCACGACATCGCGGAGTCGCACCGCGTGCTGGCGGGCGCTGACGTGGTGAAAGATCTAGTCATCGACGACGCGTTTTATCGCGGGCAGGTGGAGCACGAGCTTCGCGCGAAACTGCTACGTCTGCGGCAAAAGGCCGGCGGTATGTTGAGCGACAAGGCCGCGCTACTGCGACTGATGACGGAATCGGTATCGACGTTTGCAAATCTAGCGCGGCACTCGCTGCGACTGGCGGGACACGCGGCGCCGTTGCAGAAGCGCGAGGCGATCGGCGCGTGCGCGACGCAGTTCGGGATCGACCCCGCGCCGTTTTATACTTTGTTGGATCTGAGATCGGGCGCCGCGAGCGCACGGAAGACCGATCCTCCCGAGTTACTGGGCGAGTACATGCAACAGATTGAAGTACTGACCGCGGCCGTCGACCGGCTGGCGAAAGGATGAGTTCATGAAAACGGCATTAATCGTGATTGGCGTGATAGTGGCGCTGGCGTTACTGGTGGGCGGGCCGATGATCGGCGCGCGGAACGAGTTGGTTACGCAGCGCGAAGCGATCAACGCAGCGTTCGCTCAAGTCGATGTCGTCTTGCAGCGGCGCGCGGACCTGATTCCCAACCTGGTGGAGACGGTAAAGGGGTTCGCGACGCAAGAGAAGGACGTATTCACGGCGATCGCGAATGCGCGGGCGGCACTTGGCGGCGCGCGCACGCCGTCAGAAAAGATCGAGGCGAACTCGCAACTCGACGGCGCGTTGGCGCGGTTGCTGGTCGTGGCCGAAGCATACCCGCAATTGAAGTCCGACGCCAATTTCATGCGCCTGCAAGACGAGCTTGCCGGAACCGAAAACCGGATCGCCGTCGAGCGCAGGAAGTATAATGAATCAGTTCAGAAGTACAACACCAGCATTGAGCTCTTCCCCCAAAACATTGCCGCCAGCATCTTCGGTTTTCAACGGAACGATGCGTACTTCAAGACCGACCCGGCCTCGCGCCAGGCGCCCAAAGTAGATTTCAACAAGAAGTAATCCCCGCTTCACAATTCAAGGACACACGCATTCATCATGCCGGACGTTTTTCGTAATTACATCAAC
>VFZQ01000205.1 GCA_016871135.1 Acidobacteriota bacterium
CGGGAAGATGTTTCCGCCCTCTTTTTTCCACGGATCCCATTGAATGCTCGTGTAGCTGCCGATGCGCGACAACACACGCGTGAAGTGTTCGTTGTGCTGCCACGCGACGTTGAACGCACAGATCGCACCCGACGATTCGCCGGCGATAAAACGCGAGTAGCCATCCTTGCGGATGTTGTACTTCGCCTCGACGTCCTTCAGCACTTCGTCGCGCAGGTAGCGCGCGTACACGTCGTCGACCGAGTCGTACTCTACGGAGCGCAGACGGCGATCTCCCACCATGCCCGGAGAGATGAAGACTTGAATTGCCACGGGGATCTTCTTTTCGTGCATCAGATTGTCGAGAACGATCAACAACCGCGAATTTCCGGGCCGCGTGATGTAGTTCTGCCCGTCCTGCCACACCATTAGCGCGGCGGGCGTCGAGGCGTTGTACTGCGCGGGGACGTAGACCCAGTAATCATTAGTCATACCCGGATAGATCTTGCTCTGATGCACAATCTTCTCCGAGACCTTGCCTTGTGGCACGCCGGGCTTCTCGTAGCTCCCCGGACCGAACGCCGCGATATCGTTTGGCAGCATAAGCGGGGCAGCCAACAGCGGCTTGCCGTCGACGACCCAGTAGTAATTGTGCGAGCGGCCGGTTTTGCCCGAAGTCAAAGCGATCCACAGCTCGGATCCCTTCAAGCGCACCGCCTTGCCTTGCGGTCCTTCGTTCCAGACGATTGCCGCCGGCTTGGACGACTCCAACGCGAGCACGAACTCGCCCATGTAGCCGACGGCGGCGCGCCCGGCCCTACGCGCTTCGGGTTGCGTCATCGTTTCCAGCTGCTTGCGAAACTCCGCCGATTGCGGCGACTTCTTCGCCAGCTTCAGCAATTCTTCGGCCGGCTCGGCCGCAAACGCCGCGATCGCGGCAAAAACAAAAAGTCGCATTATTGTTTCCTCTGCAAAAAGTAGGGATCCGGCTCGGGGATCGCCGCGCCGTCTTTCCGTGGCGACGACGCCCCGTAGTGCATTTTTGTCGCCGTATCGAGCATCACCGCCTGGCCGCCGCCCATCTGGCCGGAATACTCCGCACGCAGGTCAACGATGTGGCCTATGCCGCGCAGCTTCTCCAGCGCACCTTCATTCAAACGATTTTCAATCATCACGCCGCATCCTTCCACGGACCGCCGCGTGAATCGCGTGGCTTCCAGCGCGGCTTGAATGTTCATGTTGTGATCGACAACGTTCGATACAAACTGCGCGTGCGCTTGCGCCTGGTTGCCGCCGCGCATGATTCCAAACGCAATCTTCTGACTGCCCTTTTCCATGAACCCCGGAATGATGGTGTGGAAGGGCCGCTTGCGCGCGGCTAGCACGTTCGGATGCGCGGGATCGGACGAGAACCCGCCGGCGCGGTCGTGCAAGTGAAATGCGTAGTCGTCGACCGCAACTCCGGATCCCCACATGTCCGAAATACTCTGAATCCAACTCAGGGTGTTGCCGTCTTTATCGATGACACTGAGGTAGATCGTGTGACCCTTCTCCGGTTCGCCGGGCCGCGTGTCGCAACTTGCGCGGTCGGCCTGAATGCCCTTCGCGCGCTCTGCGGCATAGGCCTTCGACAGCATCCCCGCAATCGGGACCTTCGAGACCTTCGGATCGGCGACGTAGGCGTAGAGGTCCCTATACGCCAACTTCTGGGCTTCGATTTTCAAGTGCATCGCCTCGGCCGAGCGCGGGTCCATCTGCGGCAGGGAGAACTTCTCCATCAGGTTCAACATCATCAACGCCGCGATTCCCTGCCCGTTCGGCGGCATTTCGTAGACCCTCCACCCGCGGTAATCGGTCGAGATCGGATCGATCCACTCGGATCGGAAAAGCGTGAAGTCTTCCTGCACCAACGTGCCGCCGAGTCGCTTTGATGTTTTCAAAATCGACTGCGCGATCGGCCCGTTGTAGAAGGCATCGCGGCCGCCCTTGGCAATGATCGAAAGTGCCGTTGCAAGTTCGGGGACCTTGAAAACCTCTCCAACGCGCGGCGCTCGGCCATCGACCAGCCAGTATTTGCGTGCGTTCTCGTCCCGTTCCAACTTCGACGAGGTGCCATTCCAATCTTCCTGAATGACCTCGGTGACGGGAAAGCCTTCGCGTGCGTAGTAGATGGCCGGCTGGAATAGATCCGCCCACGGCAGCTTGCCAAACTTCTGGTGCAACTGCCACCAGCCGTCGACCGCGCCGGGCACCGTCGCTGTGTGGATTCCAGAATATGGAACGCCGCTCAAACCCTTACCGCGGTAGGCTTCGAGCGTTTGTCCTTTCCCGCTCCAGCCGCTGGCGTTCATGCCGGACAGCTTCGCCGTCCTCGCCTCGTAATGAATGGCGAACAGGTCTCCTCCAATGCCACACATCATCGGTTCGACCACGGACAGGACGGCGTTGGCCGCGATGGCGGCGTCGACGGCCGACCCACCTCGCGCAAGAATCTGCGCACCGGCCTGGGAGGCAAGCGACTGACTTGTCGCCGCGATACCGCGCGACGAGATAACCATGGATCGCGCTTGCCAGCGCTCTTGCGCCGCCAGGGGCGCCGCGATGAGGAAGAGAATGAGATAATACACGTTTGCCGTGATATCGTACCAAGTGGAATCGGCAAATTGAAACTACAAGGGAGACCAACACGATGAAATTCGCAATCGTAGCGCTGGCCGCGGCCGGCATGATGTTCGCGCAAGAAGCGAAAAAGGAAACCAAGAAAGCCGGCGGCCCCGGCGTGCTCGCTCCGGCCTGGGCGCCGATCGGCGATGCAACCTACAAGAAACCCATGGGCACTATGGGTGCTAAAGGCGACGCCTGGTCACAGACCACCGTTTCGGCCGGCATCGACGGCAAACCCCGCGATGGAAAGGTCACGACAGTCGTCGGTGAACTCGTCGAGTTTTCCTGCTACTTGCAGCTTGGCAAGCACGGCGAAAAGCACCGCGCCTGTGGACAGAAGTGCGCGGCCTCCGGTCAACCGATCGGCCTGCTCACCGCCGATGGCACGCTGTACATGCTGATGGAAGAAGAACACGACCCGCGCCGCGACGGCCAGACGATGAGCGACTTCCGTAAAGCGGCATCGGATCACATGGCGCACGTGATGGAAGTGACCGGCACGCTCGCATCGCACGCGGGCTACCGCGCTCTTTACGTTGCCGGATACGTGAAGAAATAACGGCGAGTCATGGTTTCCAAAACTTCACTGTGGATTGGCACGGCGGCACTAGTCGCCGTGCCGGCGTTGCTGCTTGACGCTCAACAGGCGGCCGGCGTCAAAATCCCGCTGGGCCTAACGACGATCATTTGGCCCAAGGACAACGCGTATTCCGCCGCGAAGGCCGATCTCGGCCGATTGCTCTATTACGACAAGCGGATCTCGGGTGACGGCACGTTGTCGTGCGCGACATGCCACGATCCGAAGAAGGGCTTCACCGATCAAGCGCCGGTCTCGACCGGTATCCGCGGCCAGAAGGGCCCGATCTCGGCGCCGACGGTAATCAATCGTGCCTATGGCCTCTTGCAATTTTGGGACGGCCGCGCAGCGACGCTGGAAGCGCAAGCGGTTGGCCCGATGGCGAACCCGATCGAGATGGGGAACACACACGCCAATGTCGTGAAGACACTGCGGGGCATCGCGGGCTATCGCTCAAAGTTCAAGGCCGTGTTCGGCACAGAAGAGTTCACACTCGACCACATCGCTAAGGCGATCGCGACGTTTGAACGCACGGTATTGAGCGGCGACGCGCCGTACGACCGCTACAAGGCCGGCAACAAAGCCGCCATGACAACAGCGCAAGTCCGGGGTATGGATGTCTATTTCAACAAAGCCAAATGCGACAAGTGCCACGAGGGCCCGAACTTCACGTTGAACGCATTCCACAATCTCGGCATCGGCCAGGACAAGGCCACTCCGGAAGAGGGGCGCTTTGCCGTGACGAAGGATCCTTCGCACTTCGGACAGTTCAAGACGCCGACGCTGCGCGAGATCGAACATACGTTCCCGTACATGCATGACGGCAGCTTGAAGACGCTCGAAGAAGTCGTCGAGTTCTACGACAAAGGCGGCATCAAAAACAAAAACCTGGACGAAGAGATGAAGCCCCTCAAACTCACGCCACCTCAGAAAGCCGATCTGGTGGCTTTCATGAAAGCGCTGAGCGGACGCGGGTGGCAGCACCTTACCGAACCGAAGGAATTTCCACAGTAAGATGAAACGCAACACCTTTATGCGCGGCGCCCTAGCGGCTGCCGCGCTTTCTTTTTCGGGCTGCGCGAAGTCGGGCAAGCGCCGCATCGCGGTCGTTCCGAAGGGGCGCGCGCATCTTTTCTGGCAGTCCGTCCACGCAGGGGCGGTAAAAGCCTCGCGCGAGTTGAAGGTCGATATTATTTGGAATGGTCCGGCGACGGAGACCGACTATAACGGCCAGATTCAGATCGTCGAAGCGATGATCAATCAGCGTGTGGACGCGATCGTTTTGGCCCCAATCGACAAGAAGGTGATGGTGGGCGTGGTTGACCGCGCGCACAACGCGAAGATCCCCGTCGTTATTTTCGACAGCGGCATCGACACCGAGAACTACGCCTCGCTCGTAGCTACCGACAACTACGCAGCCGGCCAACTCGCGGCCGATCGGATGGGTGAAATCCTCGACGGTAAAGGCAAGGTAATGGTTGTCGCTGTGCAGCCTGGCGCAGCGTCCACGATGGCGCGCGAGTCCGGCTTCGAGGATCAAGTTAAGAAGAAGTTTCCTGAGATCCAAATCGTCGATAAGCGCTACGGAATGGCGGATTTCGCCAAGTCGCTGCAAGTGGCCGAGAACATGCTCACTGCGATTCCCGATGCCAACGGTCTGTTCGCTTCCAACGAATCGAGCGCCGTGGGCGCGGCGCAGGCGCTGAAAGGCCGCAAAGATTCGAAGGTCAAGATGGTCGGTTTCGACTGGAGCCAGACGTTGCTGGCCGATGTGCGCGCCGGGGCGATCGATTCGCTCGTGATCCAGAACCCGATGCAGATGGGTTACAACTCCGTGATCGCCGCCGTTGAGAAGTTGGACGGCAAGGAAGTGAAGAAGGATCAACCGCTGCCGCCCAAGCTTGTTACGAAAGAGAACATCGATTCGGCCGAGGTAAAGGCGCAAGTCGAACCGGACTTGAAGAAGTATCTCGAATAGAGTACGCGCGATCGCGATTATGATTTCATAGAAGGGTGCGTCCCTTTGCAGCGTTTGCGTTCGCCGGAGTGTTGGCCGGCCAACAAGTTGAATTCAACCGAGACATACGCCCGATACTGAGCGACCGCTGCTTCGCGTGTCATGGGCCGGATGCGGCGAATCGCAAGAGCCCGCTGCGGCTCGATGTGCCGAGCGCGGCGGGAAAGGCTTCCGCGATCTACGCGAGGATTACCGAAACCAACATTGCCAAACGCATGCCTCCCGCCTATGCCGGCCATGCAGCGTTGGCAAAGTCCGACATCGAGACGATCAAACGCTGGATCGATCAAGGCGCGCCGTGGCAAAACCACTGGTCGTTGGTTGCCCCTACACGGCCAAACGGCGGCGGTATTGACGATTTCATTCGCCGCCGGCTGCAGCGTGAAGGCTTAAAGATGTCGCCGCAGGCGCCGGCGCACACGCTGTTGCGACGTGTCTATCTGGATCTGACCGGCCTACCGCCGTCGCCCGAACTCGCGGCAAAGTTCATAATGGCCGACTACGAGAAGGTCGTCGATCAGCTACTCGCTTCGCCCGAACACGCCGAACGCATGGCGCAACGGTGGCTAGAGTGGGCGCGGTATGCCGACACCAATGGGTATCAAAGCGACGGCGTGCGCGATATGTGGCGGTGGCGCGACTGGGTCATCGACGCGTACAAGACGAACATGCCGTTCGACAAATTCACCATCGAACAAATCGCGGGCGATTTGCTGCCGAACGCAACGCTGCCGCAGAAGATCGCGACTGGCTTTCATCGCAACCATCGCACGAACGCCGAGGGCGGCATTGTCGAAGAAGAGTTCCGCGTCGAATATGTCGCCGACCGCGTGGAAACGACGGCGACCGTGTGGCTGGGACTCACGCTTGGCTGCGCTCGGTGTCACGATCACAAGTACGATCCGCTTTCCCAGAAGGACTTCTACTCGATGTTCGCGTTCTACAACAACGTGCCCGAACGCGGGCTGGTCTACAACTTCGGTAACGAAGAGCCGACGATCAAAGCGCCGACGCCGGAGATGGCGGCGAAACTCGCGGAGTACGACACAAAGCGGCAGAGCGCGGAGGCGAACTGGAACGCGTTGTCGGCGCAATTGGGCAAAGAACGCAAGATTTGGGAGCGGCGTATCAAAGGCCGAAAAGGATACGACTGGAAAATCGAAAAGGGTCTCGTCATTCACAACGATCTTGAGTCATGCGACTCTCCCTGCACGGTTACCGCAGGAAAGCGCGGCAAGGCGGCACAGTTTAACGGAGCGGCGCAAGTCAGTGCGGGCGACAAGGCAAATTTCAACTACATGTCGCCGTACAGCTTCGCCGCGTGGGTTAAGCCGGAAAGCGAGAACGGAACGATCCTGTCGCGAATTGAAGACTATTGGGAAGGCGAAGGGTATGGCCTCTACGTCAAGCAGGGGAAACTGCATTTCGTTGCGACACGCCGATATACGGACATCAGCTTGCGATTGGAATCGGAAGAGAAGCTGGCGCAATCGCAATGGCAGCACATCGCTTTCACCTACGACGGAAGAAGAAAAGGCGCGGGCGTGCGCATTTGGATCGACGGCAAGCCGGCGAAGATCAAGATTACGTTTGACGAACTGACGTATCCGTTTGGACCCAAAGTTCCGTTCCTGATTGGCGCCGGCGGCGGGTTGAAGTTCACCGGCGCGATCGACGATGTGCGCGTCTTCGACCGGGCGTTGACGGAAGCCGAAGCGTTGTCGACTGGTGTATTGGAGACGCTCGATCAGATTGCCGCGATGCCCGACAAGCGGCGTACGGAACAGCAGCAAGCGAAGTTGCAGCTTGCGTTTCTGGATCAAGGGGCCTCGACGCCGATCAAGGATACTTTGGCCGCAAGCGATGCGGCGCGCATCGAACGCGACAAATACAGCGAGACGCTTCCGACGGTGATGGTCATGGTGGAAGGCCCAAAGCGGCAGGCGTACCTGCTGAAGCGAGGAGCATATGACGCGAAAGGCGACGCCGTTGAAGCGGCGACGCCGCACGCTCTGCCAGCGATGAATCCGGAGTGGCCGCGCAACCGATTGGGGCTCGCGCAGTGGCTGGTCGACGGCCACAATCCACTGACCGCGCGGGTGCAGATGAACCGGATGTGGCAGATGTTCTTCGGAACGGGTCTGGTAAAGACCGTCGAAGATTTCGGCTCGCAAGGCGAGTGGCCATCGCATCTCGATCTGCTCGATTATTTGGCGGTGGAGTTCATGGACCGCGGCTGGGATTTGCGTGCGATGGAAAAACGGATCGTGATGAGTGAAGCGTACCGGCAGACCTCGGCGGCATCACCGGAACAGTGGCAGCGCGATCCGGAGAACCGCTTGATTTCGCGAGGTCCCCGTGTGCGTTTACCGGCGGCGTTTGTACGCGATCAGGCGTTGGCAGTCTCGGGGCTGCTCGTCAACAAAACCGGGGGGCCAAGCGTGAAGCCGTATCAACCACCCGGACTTTGGCAGGAGCTATCGGGCGGCGCGTATCGAGAAGACAAGGGCGACGGGCTGTATCGGCGGTCGCTGTACACGTATTGGAAGCGCACCGTCGCGCCGCCGATGATGATCAACTTCGATTCGCCGACGCGCGAGGGCTGTGTGGTGCGTGAGACGCGCACGAACACGCCGCTGCAGGCGTTGAATCTGATGAACGATGTGACGTTCGTCGAAGCGGCGCGAAAGTTCGCCGAGCGCATCATGCGCGAAGGCGGCGCATCGTTTGAAAACCGCATCGGCTACGCGTGGCGTGTTGCGCTGGCGCGGGCGCCGTCGGCGAAGGAGGCATCCGCGGCGCGTACCACGTATGATCGTTTTGTAAAGAAGTTCGACGCCGATCCGAAGGCCGCTGAGAATTCGCTGAGTGCGGGTGCTTCCGAGCGCGACAAGTCGCTCAACCCGGCCGAACTTGCAGCCTATACGATGGTCGCCAGCCTGGTGCTGAATCTCGATGAAACGGTGACGAAAGAATGAAACGCCGCACGTTCCTTACAACCGCCGCGCTGCATAGTCTGCTGAACGCACAGGCGACGCATCACGCACCGAAGGCC